>JAXVQY010000287.1:0-7559 GCA_037303805.1 bacterium
CGAGATTATGTGTCTTCAAGAACTCTCTACGATATAAAAATCGATAAAATCCACCGTCATATTGATAATCCTTATAAAAATACCATCCATCATGATAAAAAAACTGATCTAACACTCTTTTATCAATAATATTTCCTTCTTGATCTATTTTATAAAGTGAACCTCCACATATATTTGCCTTATTGTCTATTGCTGTATTATACAAAATTTCCAGTACATCAAAAGATGGATACAAATCATCACTATCCATAAAAGCAATATATTCTCCACGGGCTATTGCCATGGCAGCATTTCTTGCCGGACCGGAACCAGTAGACTTTTTTTGATGCAACACTGTGATCCTGTTGTCTCGCGCAGCATAATCGTCGGCGACAGCTCCACTCCCATCGGTAGATGCATCGTCCACAATGAGAATTTCAATATTTCTAAGAGTCTGCCCCACAACACTGTCGAGACACTCCCGAAAATACTTCCCGCTGTTCCATACAGGGATGACAACACTGACGGCAGGAGTCTCCATAATTACAGCCCCACGGCAACCTTTGTAGCCACTGCGATCTGATACAGTATCTGAGTGATGCCCTTGGCAAGCTCCAAATTCTTGGTGTCCACACGGGGCATGACCAGAATTCTGTCTCCGGCATGAACTCCGAGTTCCGCTATGGGGCCGACTTCGCCGTTCATGCGCGCCACAAGGATAGTGTTCTCGTCCGCACGGTCAGTAAATCCGCCGGCGCTCTTCACATAGTCTTCCGCATTCATGGAAGCATCGAAGGTCACGGCCTTGGGCAGAAGCACTTCGCCGGACACCTGCACCACGTCGCTCTTTTGCGGAATGACAACCTCGTCCCCGTCTTCCAGAAGGAGATCGCGCACTTCTCCGCCGCGGCTCACCACCACCACGCCGTCGGGGGTAAGCGTGGCCGCGCGATGAATGAAATCCTGCACAAGCTCAGCCTCACGCACGCGTATCTGCGCTTCTTCGACCGTAGCCGACGTAGCCGTAAGAGCAGACCTCTCAAGACGATGAAGGGAATCTTCCAATATAGTCTTTTGCTGCTGAGCCACGCTCTGGCGACGCACATAGACGGCGGACACATCGGCAAGAGCCGGATCAACCTCCACATAAGCAAGCAGAGAGCGCAATGTGGTGCTGTTCTTCACCGGAAAACGCGAGGCTCCACGGATAGCTCCGCTCACGGAAGCCATGATGGTACGGCCCCTCGTGTCGGCCACAAATTCCACGCTGTCGCCGTCGGCAAGGCGCATGCCGGAAAACTCCTGCAGCGTCATATATTCGTTGAAGGGCTTGCCAGCACGAATACCGGAAACACTCACATGTGTCGCACTAGCAAGCGGACTGCCGTAACGTATGAGCTGAGAGCCCGTGGCCGCGCCGCTGAACTCATACCGGGCTTCCTGGCGAAGCATGCCGTAGGCCGCCACACTCACGCCCCGCTCACCTACTAGAATGACGTCACCGTCTTTCAGTCGCACGTCCGGCATGTTGCCGTTGAGAGCAAAGTCATAAAGGTCAAGGCTGGCAACCACCCTGTTGCCGCGCTTCACCTGCACCTTGCGGAAGGTTCCGCGATTCGGGGTTATGCCTCCGGCGCGGTCAAGATAGGACATCACGGAATCCATGGGCCCGCCCGCATAGCGTCCGGGCTGGTTCACAAAGCCCGTCACATACACAGCCACAGGCTGCGAACTCTGAAGATTCACATAGATGTTCACGTTGTCGGTAAATACCGAGGCAAGACGGGCTCTCACTGCCCCCTGAAGCGCAGACTGCTTGAGTCCGGATACGTGCACAGGCCCTACTTCCGGCAGAAAAATGTTGCCCTGCTGATCCACGGGAAGCACGTCGTTGTAGGTTTTCGCGCCCCACACGCGCACCATGATGCGATCGCCCGGCAGAATGACGTAGTCGCCGTTCAGCCCGTCGTTGTAGGTCCCGGCAAAATTGCCGTGAAACAGATTAGCGCCGAAAGGCGCCAGAAGCGCCGAAGCCGAAGGATTGAGCTTGCCCTGCGCCCAGGCGGGCGGAGCATCCATGACCGTAGGCGCGGCCTGTTTTTCCCGGTAGGGAAGCGAACCGTCGAACATCTGGTAGCTTCCCGGCGTGGACTGCGAAACCACATTCATGCTGTTCTGCGCAGACGCAGGAAGAGCTCCCTGCATGGGCATGCCCGATGACATACCGCTCTGGTACTGTGCCGCAGCTCCATAGCCCTGCGTCTGCTTATCAGCTGCAAAAACAGGCTGTGCACACAGCGTACACAGGAAACATAGTATGCCAGCGTCATATATTCTCTTCATATTAAAAACCTGCATGTTCTCGAATGGACGCCCATACCAGCGAAACAATGCCCAGGAAAAGGAGCACTCCCGCAAATACATAGAGCGTGAAAAGGAATGGTCTGGGATACAGAGATTCGTCCGGCAGTGTGGGCTGCTGGTAGGCCACCACGTAGCGGGACTGCGCCATCTGCTGAATGCGCGCTCGCTCCAGCGATGTCATGGCCGACACAAGCTGCCTCTGAGCAAACTCCGCCTCTATGGTCAGGTCTTCATAGGCGGCTACCAGAGAATTCAGATTGCCTTGTGTGGAGCTCTGCCCGGCGACGCGCAGCTTTTCTTCAGAAAGCTGCTTTTCCACGGCCGCAAGGCGCTGCGTAAGAGACTTGAGGAGCGGGGCGTCCGCCTTCATGTAGGAGCGAGCTTCCGATATCTGGGTGCGCAGCGTGGTTGCCTCGGCTTCCAGTCCGGTAACCAACCCTTGCAGACCTTCCGCGGTAACTTTGGGATCAATAAGATTATGCTCGTCCCTGAAAGTCCGCATGGCGCTCTGAGCGTTGCGAACTCGCTCTTCCGCACGCTGAACCTCTTCCCTGGCAAGAGACACGGCATCTTTCTGAGCACGCTCGTTCATGGCGTTCACCAGAGCTTCGCTGCGCTTGAGCACGGCCTCCGTCACCAGCTGCGCCATCTGGGGCGTATACGCCTTCACTTCCAGAGAAATGATGCCCGTATCCACGTTGAGCTGAGGAACCACGGCCCAGCGCCAGTAGCGTGCAAGTTCATCCTGAGTAGGATTGCTCCACAAACGGGAAATAATGTCGTGATCATGACTGCTGTAATGTGCTACGATACCGAGTTCACGATCAATGTCCCGCGCAATATCGAGACTCTGAATGTAGTCGTTGATGATGTAGGCATCATTGCCCGTGGAACCGGATGTACGCAGGAACATGGACGCTATATCCATACCCGACGAAGATGAAGCATCCGCACTGCGTATGGCAAAGCTGGCATGCGATACATACATGGGTGAAGCCAGCAGAAGAAAATAAATAAAAGCCAAAACGGTGGGCAGCACCAGCGCCGTTATGAACGCTCTTTTCTTCATCCAGCGGCGAATCTTTCGCCACAGCGTTTTCGTATACTGTCCGGCATTCGCCGCACTATCTTTGACCATGGCACATTCCTTCGTAAGTCGACAACGCTTCATCCAGCGTATTGAAAAAGAGCAGTTTGCCGTCTTTCAGAATGGCGGCGTTGTCGCAGTTGCTGCGTATGACGGAGGTGCTGTGCGCCACGACCAGAAGCGTGGAATGAGCCTTGCGCTCCTGAAACACCTTCTCGCTTTTTGCACGAAACGAAGCGTCGCCCACGGCATAGCCTTCGTCGATGAGATAAAAGTCAAAACCTATGGCCATGCTGAGACCGAAGGCCAGCTTGGAACGCATACCGGACGAATAAGTACGTATGGGCATGTCCATGTACGGACCGAGTTCTGAAAAATCTTCTACAAAATCAGTTACCTGTCTGATATTCGCTCCGTAGATGCGGCAGGTGAAGCGCATATTCTCGCGTCCCGTGAGGCTGCCGTGAAAACCGCCTGAAAAACCTATGGGCCAGGACACGCGACTGGTACGCTTGACTCTTCCCTTGTCCGGTGATTCCGCACCGCAGATGATGCGCATGAGCGTGGACTTGCCCGCCCCGTTGAGGCCGAGAATCCCCATGTTCACTCCCTCACGGAAGGTATAGGAAATATTATCCAGCACCACCTTGCGTCCGTGCGGCAGCCCGTAACTTTTGCACACATGGGAAAGCTCGATCATACAAGCCTCCTGCGTACATAACGTTCCAGGAGCAGTCCCAAACAAAGGCTGAATAACGTTAAAGAGACAAGATAAAACGGACTGTAGCTGAAGGTGCTGTATCCTCGTGAAAGGCAGACTCTGGCCCATTCAATGATCTGAAGCATGGGATTGTACCAGAGATATTTCAGAACATAGGAAGGCAACGTAGTTGCGGAATAAAACAGACCGGAAGCAAAAAACATGATGCGCATGACCATGGGCACTATTTTCTCCAGCGTAGGATAAAGCACAGCCAGAGAAGCAAACATCATGCCCGTGCCGAGACCGAGCAGCGGCGTGAGAATAAGAAGGATAAGCAGCCCGCCGAAGTCACTCAGGTAAAACGGCATGCCGAAAAGCATCCCGATACCGATGAGAAGAAACGCTGCCACAAGTTCCGTGGCCCATACGATGACGGCACGGGAAATCATGAGATCCACAGGCGTTACCTGCGGAAAGGTAAGAAGCGCCCTGTTGCCGTTCACCGCGCTCATGCATTTGCTCAAAATTCCGCTGAACATATTGAAAAAACCGAAACCTGCCAGCATGAACATAAGAATATGCATGCCGTGCGGAGCTTTTGCCCCGGCAAGATAACGCATTCCCCAGAACATCCCGATGCCCCACATCGTCTGGATCAGCGCCCACAGATACCCGAGGCGCGAGGTACCATAAATGGTATGCACCTCACGCATCATCAGAGCGTAGATGACGCGGCCCTGCACGATGAGTGCGCTGTCCATGACTTTATCTCTGGGACTGTTCAAAGATGGGGTCGGAAACGTACCAGCCAGAATCGTCACGGCAGATGGCCAGACGATGCGACAAGCCGCCCGCCGTCACCTGCGCCCTGCGGCAGGAAAGGCCGAGACCGGAGGTATACACATTCTCCAGCATGACCAGAGAATCCGCGCCGTACGGCGTGGACATCACGGACTGCTGCCCGGGGGCCATGCGTGAAACGGCAACGGCGAAAGGATCACCTGCGGGCTGTGGAGATTCGGAAGTCGAAGGTACGGTCACGCTCTGTTGCTGAACGCACCCGGCCAGCATAAGAAAAACTGTCAGAACAAGCAGAACCGTCTTCCTGTATGCAACATGGAGGCCGAGATGCTCCCTGATGTGATTACGATGCAGCACTTTCACACGAGCCTCCCACGGCTGGCTCAACCTGCTCGCTCTGCAGATGGGACTGAAGTGTAAAAACCTCGGCGGAGTAATGGCCGAGCATGGAACGAACGTCCCTGTACGTCGCTCCCTTCTGAAGCAGAGAGCGGACAAAAATATGACGCAGATCGTTGAGACGAAGCCCGGGACGTCCAAGTTCCCGGCGCAGCTTGTTCCAGAAAGAAAAAACTGAAACGACCCTTGATCCGGTAGCAGCACGGAAAAAGAGCCACGGCACATCGGAGCGGCATGGGAAAGAGGCAATAAGCTGCAATGCCTCGTCACTCAGAGGAATACGCTTCTCCACACCGGAAGGCGTGTGCTGGAGCACCAGAACACGATGCCGTAAATCCACATCTTCCCAGCGGGCATAAAGAAGTTCCGATTTGGAGGCCCCGGTGAGCAGGAGAAGATGGACGGCGCGGGCCGAAGCGTTGTCGGAATAACGTTTCAACAGCAGGATCAGTCGCTGCTTTTCAGCGGCTGTCAGCATTTCCGGGCAACGCGGTTTTTCTCTCGGACACACCGCCTGACGAAAAGACGAATCATCGGAAAGCACATTCCAGCGCACGGCACAGTTCAGAATATACTTCACCAGCCAGAACAGACGATAACAGGTATTGGGAGAAAGTCCGGAAGCAAGCAGCCGGGCACGCCAGGAAGCCAGGACTTCTGCCGTGATATCCGTCAGTCTGTAATTTCCTAGATAGGGAATGACATGCCGTCGAAGATAGCGGACATCCGTCTGCCAGCTTTTTTTATTTTCCCGGATATAGGGAATATATCTGCTATCGATAAACTCACTAAGCATGTCCGACTCCCTTATTGTTCCACAAAAATGCAAGCTTTTTCAGGGAGTAAGGATGAAAAAGCCTCACCATGACAGAAGGCATGACAGTAGGATGCAAAATTGCCATTTATTTTATATAGTTATGGTAATACCATGCTTTGGTGTCGAAGGGGGTGACTGACAGTACTTCGAAGTGGGAAATATTTTTGGGAAAAATCCACACATTATATTTTTTTATAAATAAAAATAATATGTTATATATGTTCAGTTATTTTTACTATTGCTATTTTCCAACGTCATGCTATCGTAACTTCATTCCTACTGTCATGCCTTCTGATGTATGAACATCAGAATAGAGCTCTTAGAATATACGGTCCCTCATGCACAGATAGATATCATTTCATAATGCATATCTATGCATGTATTTATTCAAACACGGACCGATTCATTTCAATTTACTGAAAAAAGCTAAAAAAAAGCCCCCGAAGCACTATGCAACGGGGGCTGTCTACTGTTGTAACGATAAAATTACATATTGGGAATCATCTTATAACGATAGATTTCGTGCACTTCAGACTTATATCCGGGATACATGCCCTTGGTCATGCCCAGTACTATACGGGCTCCGCGGTTCTGATGAACAAGCAGATCTCCCGTGGAGGGATCCACGCACAGGCCCTCGATTTCTCCCTGTCTGATGGCTTCCGTAAAGGTCTTTTCCAAAATAACAGGAGCGTTGCTGGCCGAAGAAATATCCACGCGGTACAGGTGGTCGGGTTCATTATCGTCAGCGGTACCGTCGTCGGCGGTCAGGAACAGAGAGCCTTCATAGTAGAACATGCCCTGTACCCACTGCGGAACAGGCTGGAGATGCACCTTGCGCAAATAGTTACCGTCAAGGTCGTATTCATAAAGATAACGTCCCGATTCTTCACCCACCCAGGAGCACATCCACACGGTGCCCTTCACAGGGTCAACCGTAATACCGGAAGTTTCCTGCTGGCCGGAAGCCTCATTGAACGGAAAAGCGCGTTTGAATTTCAGTGTATTGGCATCGTATACGGAAACCTGAATATCCTTGCCGACGCCGTCCATGAAGTTTTCCACGCCGCAATAGATTTCACCGTTGTAAACGTCGATGTCGCCGAGGTGATTCACTGCCTTGGTGTAGCCCGTTTCAAACGGTTTGTCGTTCTTCAGTACGAGCTTGCCGTCCATGTCGTACTTGTACAGGGCCTTGCTGCAGCTTACGTAAATGTACTTTCCATCGCAGGCAACACCCTGCCGGCCGTCGACCTTCATGACGTCTTTCAGTTCATAGGTGTACTTCGGCGTCATATCCGGTTCGGGCAGGGCGTACGCCTGACCGGCCATGCCGAAAAGCATAAACACTGCCGCCGCGGAAGCAAAAAACCTGTTCATATACCCTCCTCAGGGTCATCAGGATCTCT
>JAXVQY010000288.1:0-1367 GCA_037303805.1 bacterium
CAGGGCCGGAAGGCATACGGAAGCCGAAGGAAACTCTTGTGGTACGTCCTCTGGTGCCTCCTTCGTACTTACCACCTACGACGGTTGTCTGGTGGCTTTTTCCTGGGACGACTGGACGGTACTGGAGGAAAAATTCATGCGCATCCCCAATCCGTCTCCGAAAGTACGTGCTTTCCGCCGACTCGTCATAGGAGGGGCAGAGACGCACACTCCCGACAGCCACGGTCGCATTCTGCTTTCTCCTGATCACCGTGCCTATGCCGGTCTCGACAGGGAAGCCACGGTGCTCGGCCTTGTCGACCGCTTTGAAATCTGGAATCCCGCCAAGTTGAGAGATTCCATGACGACCGAAAATCTGGAAGGCGTCACGGAAGAACTCGCCGCAAGCGGCATAGACTTTTCCCTTTAACCCTCATCGTCCGCCATGTTTCATCCCTCATCGTCCACAGCTGCCGTTACCGCCGAAAATGCAAGGCATGTTTCCGTACTCCTGCAGGAAGTTCTGGAGAGTCTTGCTCCGCACCCGGGCGGACGCTATCTTGACGGTACTCTCGGCCTTGCCGGACATTCCTCGGCGATTATGGAACGTGCGGAAGGAAAGGCTTTTCTCTGCGGCCTCGACAGAGATCCTCAGGCCCTGGAACGTGCGGAAAAACGTCTGGCTCCCTACGGAGAACAATGTCGTCTGTTCTCTCTGGAATATGCCTCCTTCTCTGATGCGCTTGACGCACTCGGCTGGGATACCGTAGACGGCGCACTTCTGGATATCGGAGTCTCCTCACTTCAGCTCGACGTCACGGCCCGCGGTTTTTCTCTCCATGGTGATGCTCCACTCGACATGCGCATGGATATGGGCAGCCTTTCTTCGCCCGACAGGGCGCCTTGGACCCAGTCGGCACGCACCGTCGTGAACATGGCCGATGTGAACACTCTGCGACACATCATCGAAACCTACGGTGAAGATCCTCAGGCTCCCCGTATAGCCCGTGCCATTGTCGACGCACGTCAGAAAGCTCCCATAGAAACTACGGGACAACTTGCCGACATCGTATGGCATGCCTATCCCCCGAAATGGAGAGCCGAGGCACGTAATCATCCGGCCACGCGCACCTTTCAGGCCATACGCATGGTCGTCAACGACGAACTCGGACAGCTTGAACGCTTTCTCGATGCCATTCTTCCCCGTCTCTCCGTAGGTGGACGACTGGCCATCATTACCTTCCACTCTCTGGAGGATCGCATTGTCAAGCAGCGATTCCGACAGTGGAGTACGGACTGTCTCTGCCCGCCGCATCTGCCGCGCTGCGTGTGCGGACATCATGCGGAGGTCAGACTCATCACAAAGAAACCTATCGTCCCTGGAAGGG
>JAXVQY010000289.1:0-7478 GCA_037303805.1 bacterium
AAGATGAAAAATATCTCCATTGCAGGAAATGAATATATAATATTAATTATAACAATATGTTGAATAAAAATTACGATGATTTTTTCTTAAATATCGTTATTAAAAATTCAATAATTGTTGTTTCTTTTTACGCTTGTCCACCATACTTGCGAAGATTTTTTATTTTTTATAATCCTATCATCATAGGCTTATTCAGATACTTTTTTTAGAGCGTCTGGGTTGATGATCATTTTAATTCATGGGGGAATATCATGGCATGGACTCAAGTCTATGACCCGGTTGTCAGCGAAGTTGTTTCAGCGTGCATTGCGGCCATACCGCTTGTCATTCTGCTCTACATGCTGGCCATAAAGCGGGCCAAGGGGCATATCGCTGCGTTGGCCGGCCTCGCTTCCGCCTTTATCATTGCCGTTCTCATCTGGCGTATGCCCATCGTGACGGCCATAAGCTCGGTCGGTCTCGGTATTGCAAACGGCCTTTTCCCCATCATCTGGATCGTTATTACGGCAGTCTGGGTCTACAATATGACCGTGGAATCCGGTGAGTTTGAGATCATCAAGGATTCTCTGGCCCGCGTAACGCCCGACCGTCGTCTGCAGACCATTTTCATTGCCTTTGCCTTCGGTTCGTTCTTGGAGGGCACGGCCGGTTTCGGTACGCCCGTGGCCATTACGGCGGCCATGCTTGCCGGTCTGGGCTTCAATCCCATCTACGGCGCCGGTCTCTGCCTCATCGCCAATACGGCCCCCGTGGCATTCGGTGCCATCGGCGCTCCGGTGCTGACCGCCGCCAGCGTGTCCGGCATGGATCCCAATCTCATCAGCCAGGTAGCAGCCCGTCAGCTTCCTTTGCTTGCCATCATCATTCCGTTCTGGCTGAGCATCGTCATGTGCGGCGTCCGTCGTTCCATGGAAATCCTGCCTGCCATCCTCGTCGCCGGTGTCTGCTTTGCCGGTGCGCAGTTCATTTTCGCCAACTATCATGGTCCGACCCTGCCCGACATCATGTCGGCCATCGCCACCATCGTGGGGCTTCTTGTTCTGCTCCGTTTCTGGAAGCCCAGCTCCATTTTCCGCTTTGCGGAAGATCCCGCGATCAGCACCGACGGCCCCGGCTATTCCGGCAAGGTCGTTCTGCGTGCCTGGGGTCCCTATCTTATTCTTGCCGTCATGGTGTTCCTGTGGGGGCTGCCTCAGTTCAAGGCAGTGCTGAACAGTATCTCCGCTCCCAGCTTCTCCTGGCCTCTGCTTGACGGCATGGTGAACCGTGCCGCTCCCATCGTGGCCTCCGAAGCTCCCTATGCCGCCGTGTTTACCTTCGGCTGGGTGTCCGCCGGCGGTACCGCCATTCTGCTTTCCGGCTTCATCGCCGTGCCTCTCATGCCCGGTTATTCCTACGCCAAGGCCGTAAAGTGCTTCTTCACCACGCTGCATCAGCTGCGTTTCCCCATTCTTACCATTGCCAGCGTGCTCGGCCTTGCCTTCCTCATGAACTATGCCGGCATGAGCTCCACTCTGGGTCTTGCCTTTACCAAGACCGGCAGCTTCTTCCCCTTCTTTGCTCCTCTCATCGGCTGGCTGGGCGTGTTCCTTACCGGTTCCGATACTTCTTCCAACGCCCTGTTCTGCAGCATGCAGCATACCACTGCCACTGCCGTCGGCATTCCGCCTGAACTGGCCGTGGCGTCCAACGCCGTCGGCGGCGTGACCGGCAAGATGATTTCTCCCCAGTCCATCAGCGTGGCTACTTCTGCCACCAACATGGTTGGTCAGGAAGGCAATCTGTTCCGTTTCGCTCTGGGTCACAGTATCGCGCTGACGCTGATTCTCTGTGTGCTGGCCTACTGTCAGGCCGGTTTCCTGAGCTGGATGCTTCCGTAAGAAGGAAGACGGGATCTGCATGGAAAGTTCCATGCATGCCTGCGGGAACCGCTCCGGGGGGTCGGAGCGGCTCCCGCTTCTTTTTGGGCAGGAGCATTTCGGCAGATGCCGGTACTCCGTGCAGCACAAAGAGGGCTTGCTCCGTATTTGAAGGTGAATTTGACGGGCGCGGAGTACGGAGCATACGGCGGCAGTCCTCTCCGTGCTCTCTTGCTTCCCATGCCTGCTGCGGCTATACTGCCCGTCGAATTTCTCACCATAACGGGGATTGCCATGGAATTTACGGAAAAGGAACAGGCCGTTCTTCGTATCGCTCAGAAGAGCATACCCGATTCGCTCACGCCCTACGCGGATATGGCGGCTGTCGCAGGTCTCACGGAAGAGGAAGTGCTGACACTTCTTTCCCGTCTCAAGGAATCCGGGGCCATTCGCCGTTTCGGCGCCAGCATCAAGCATCAGCGCACGGGCTGGACCCATAACGCCATGGTGGCGTGGGTGGTTTCTCCGGACGAAGTGGACGAAGTGGGGCGGAAAGCCTCCGAGCATCCGCGCATATCCCATTGTTATTATCGTCCCAGTCCGTATCCGGCATGGCCGTATACGTTCTATACCATGATTCACGGCAAGAGTGAGCAGGACTGCCTTGATGTGGTGGAAGAGCTGCGTCGTACCACCTCTCTGGAGACCTGTGAGGTGCTGGAGAGTCTGAAAGAGTTGAAAAAAATTTCCATGACGTACTTTGCAGAGCCGTCGAAGTAACAGGAGTCAGATATGAATACCAAGCGTTCTCATGACCTTTTCGTCCGTGCACAGGAGCTCATTCCCGGAGGGGTGAACAGCCCCGTGCGCGCCTGCCGCAATGTGCATGCCGATCCGCTGTTCATTGCCGACGCCAAAGGTTCGCACCTTACGACGGCCGACGGCGAAGATGTCATTGATTTTCTCGGCTCCTGGGGTCCCATGCTGGTGGGACATGCCCATCCGGAAGTGACGGAAGCCATCTGCAAAGCTGCCGCGCGCGGTACGAGCTACGGGGCTCCCTGTGAGGATGAGGTTCGTCTTGCCGAAGAAGTGTGCTCGGCGCTGCCTTCCGTGGAAATGGTACGTATGGTGAACTCCGGTACGGAAGCGACCATGAGCGCTCTGCGCCTTGCCCGAGGGGTGACGGGGCGGGACAAGATGATCAAGTTCATCGGTGGCTATCATGGTCATGGTGATGCCTTCCTCGCCAGTGCCGGATCCGGTGTGGCCACTTTTTCCATACCCGGTACGCCCGGCGTGCCTGCAGCAACGGTGGCTGATACCCTGCTGGCCCCTTACAACGATCTGGACGCCGTAAAGGCCCTGTTCGAAGCATGGCCCGATCAGATCGCCGCGCTGTTCGTGGAACCTGTGGCCGGCAACATGGGGCTCATGCTGCCTCAGCCCGGATTTCTGCAGGGACTCAGGGATCTGTGCACGAAGTACGGGGCCCTGCTGGTCTTTGATGAAGTGATCACCGGTTTTCGTCTTTCCTATGCCGGGGCGCAGGGGCGTTTCGGCATCATGCCCGATCTGACCACCTTCGGAAAGATCATCGGCGGCGGCCTGCCCGTAGGGGCTTACGGCGGCCGGGCCGACATCATGAAGCACATCGCTCCCGAGGGAGAAGTATATCAGGCCGGAACGCTGTCGGGAAATCCGCTGGCCATGGCTGCCGGTCTCGCAACGCTGAACATCCTCAAACATGCCGATTATGCCGCTCTGGAGGCCCGTGTACACGCTTTTGTTGAAGAGCTGACCCAGATACTCAGGGAAAAGGGAGTGCCGGTACAGATCCCTCACATTGCCTCGCTGTTCACCATCTATTTTACGGAAGCTCCGCTGCTGGACTTCACCAGTGTTCAGACCACGGATCAGAAGCTTTTTGAATCCTTCTACAAGCAGATGCGTGAACAGGGCATTTTCATGGCTCCGTCGGCCTTTGAGGCGAACATGCTTTCCTTTGCGCACAGTGACGATGATTTTGCCAGAGCTCTGGAGGCTGCCCGCCGCGTGAAGTTCTAGCGCGGCAGAAGCGCGGGTAAGGCATGTTATTGTAAACGGTATCCTGCGAGTCTGAAAAGGCTGAGAAAGCGGATTTGCCGTACGTTGCCTTCGGTCGAGTGCCCGTTTTTCTGCTTGAGCATGGGCGGGTCCGCAAGTTGCTGAATACAAGAAAACGTTCCCGGAAAATATCTGCGCAGAGCAGTTGTTTTCCGGGAACGTTTTTTCGTGTTCGTATCCGTCAGCGGTCGGCTTTTTTTCTTGTGGACTGACGTTGAGCTGCGGCAGCGGATTTTCGGGAGGGGGTCGCCCGTTTCTTCTGTACTTTGCGAGGGGCGGTATAGTTGGATTTTTTCAGCTGCGCGGCCCGCTTCTGCGATACGCCGAGCTCGGCGTTGGCATTGCTTTTTTTCTTGGCCACGGCGGAAAATCCGGCATTGAGCAGACGGCGGGCTTCTGCCGTGCGCACGCTCGTATTGGGGGCTCCGAGAATGACGGCCACGAGCTTGTGGCCGCGCTGGCGTGCCGTGACGATGATGTTGTAGCTGGCAGCCGTCACCCAGCCTGTTTTCAGACCGTCCAGACCGGCATAGTTGCCTACCAGGGGATTATGGTTGGGTTCCGTTCGTCCGCGATGGGTGACGGAGCGGGTAAGGTGGTACTTCCTTGCAATGGGATAGTGCGACTGATAGGCGCGGGCCAGTTTGAGCATGTCCCGTGCGGTCGTGTACTGGTTTTTGGCAGGCAGTCCGTGGACGTTGGCGAAGTGGGTGTTTTTCATTCCCAGTCTTCGTGCAAGGGAATTCATTCTTTTGACGAAGGCGGACGTGGATCCGGCGACATGCTCTGCAACGGCGACGCTTGCATCGTTGCCCGAAGCCACGGCCATACCGTAGAACAGTTTGTCCAGCGTGACCACTTCTCCCTTGCGCAGGCCGAGACGGGAACCTCCGGTACGTGCAGCATTGGCACTTACCTTGATTTTGTCGTGATAGTCCACCTTTTTCGCGCTGATGGCGTTCATGGCGACGTACATGGAAATGACCTTGGTCAGGGAAGCCGGAGGAATGCGCATGTCGGCCCGCTGCTCGTACAAGATGCGTCCCGTCGTCACGTCCATGAGAATGGCGCTTTTGGCGTTGATGGGACCTGCGAGGGCGCTGGAAACGCTCAGCAGACAGATGATGACGGTGAGAACAAAGATACGACGGAAGCCGTGGGGCAGATCTTGGATAGGCATGACTGTTCCTGATTTCATCTCATGAAATTGCGCCTTCCAGACTGCGGCTTCCGAAGAAACGGAGATGGGCGGCACGGTTTCGGACGGGCGGATCCGAAACAGGATGCGCGAGCACCTTGTGAATTTTTTAGACAATTTTTTCTTGAGCGGCAAGCCCGCAACGGGCTTTGTAACAATTTAATGGAACGGAGACGGGTGGCCGGGCGTTCAGGCCTGTTCGTAACGAGTGACGGCGGGCAGTCTGGGAATATAGGGAGACTGTCCGGCACAGCTGCGGCAGAGAGCCCCCGTTGCTGCCGGATGGAGTTCCCCGCAGCAGATGCAGGTCGTCATGGTCTGGCTTTTCAGGGCGTCCGGGAAGAGGTCTTTCAACTGTACGGGAGAGGCGGAAAGAATGGTTATGCCCGCCTTGCGTATTTCATGCTCCAGACGGACCAGTTCCTTCTCATCCGATATGTTTTCTCCGAGTGCCCAGCGGCGGATATGAGGCCAGCCTGCCGTTTTCACGATATCGAGATAGACGCGCACGCCCCGGCCTTCCGGATGACGATACAGCGTCATGGCGAAATGACCGAGGTCAAGAATATGCAGGCGGCCGTTGCCGACGGTGCAGGCGGTAAGAAGCTGAATGGCGTCGGGCAGATCCCTGGGCGTCTCACTGAGAGCGTGATACTGCCGGATGCGGCCCATGGAATGGAGTGCCAGCTCCACCATGGCCGCACCGATCATGAGACCGGGAGAGGCACATCCGTGAAAGTTGCGGGCCGTTTCAATGAAATCATCGTAGGAAGAGAAAGGAATCATGACGTTACGCTCGTTTTGCAGGTTGGCCTCAGACGAAACGTACAAGGGCCTTTTCTTCTTTTTAAAGCGCAACGGCATTGTTGGGTATGATAAGGTGATGAAAAAGGCCGTTTCCGCAGATGTGCGGAAACGGCCCGTCAACGTCCTGTTGAGGAAGGAATTATTCCATTCCCATGGCTTTCTTTACTTTGTCGAAAATACCGGATTTGCCCTGTTCCTCGGAAAGCTTTTCAAATTCCCTGAGCAGTTTTTCCTGTTCGGCGGAAAGTTTCGTGGGAGTCTTCACCACGATGCGGACGAGCAGGTCTCCGGTACGTTTTTCCCCGGGGTATTTGAGGCCCTTGCCCCGGATCTGGAACACCTTGCCGTTCTGCGTGCCCTTGGGAATGTCGAGATCGAGCTTTTCGTCGTCGATGCTGGGAATCTGGATGCGCGTTCCCAGAGCCGCCTGCGGGAAGGTGATGGTTGCCGTGTAGATGAGGTTCTGTTCGTCGCGGTCGAAGACGTCGTCGTCCTCCACGTGAAGAACCACATAAAGGTCGCCGGGAGGCCCTCCGTGTACGCCCATTTCGCCCTCACCGCGAAGGCGCAGCCGTGCACCGTCGTAAACGCCTGCTGGTATGCGCACCGACAGCTCACGAGTGACTTCGACGATGCCTTCGCCTTTGCACTTGGGGCAGGGCTTGGGAATGGTGAATCCGCGGCCGTGGCAGGCGGGACAGGGCTGCACGAACTGCATGAACCCCTGACGGATGGCGACCTGGCCGGATCCGCCGCACTTTTTGCAGGTCTCGCGGGAAGATCCCTTGGCGGCGCCGGAACCGTTGCATTCCGGGCAGGGGGCGTGACGGGGCAGCTTGATGGTCTTTTCGATCCCCTTGGCGGCCTCACGGAAAGAAATGGTCATGTTGTAGCGCAGATCATCGCCCTGCTGAGGCCTGGGCCCCCGGGAACGACTGCCGCCGAAACCGAACAGGTCGCCGAAAACGTCACCGAACTGGGCAAAGATGTCTTCAGCACTGTTGAAGCCCGCCCCTCCCATGCCGGGATCGGCGGTGCCGAAACGGTCGTAATTGGCCCTTCGTTCGGGGTTGCGGAGGACGTCGTAGGCTTCGGCGGCTTCCTTGAATTTCTGTTCCGCCTCGGGGTTGTTCGGATTATGGTCGGGATGATACTTGAGCGCCAGCTTGCGGTAGGCGTGCTTGATCTCGTCGTCCGAAGCATCCCTGGAGACGCCCAGAATTTCATAATAATCGCGCTTGCTCATGAGATTTTTCCGTAAAACAGGGATTAATCGTCGAGATCGGGCGTGGTTTCGCCTTCAACGGGAGTGTAGAAGCGCTTGTCTTCCGGCAGCACCTTGCCGGCAGCGATTTCACGCAGAGCGGTGACGACTTCCTTGTTCTTGCTGTCCACCAGAGGTTCGTAGCCTTCGCGGAACTGGCGTACACGCTTGATGGCCATCTGCACGAGCAGAAAACGGTTGTCTACGCGGCGCTGGCAATCTTCTACGGTAATACGGGCCATGG
>JAXVQY010000290.1:0-34364 GCA_037303805.1 bacterium
CGGAAGGGGAAAATAAACTGAAAGAAATTTCTCTTCTGGTTTTTGCGGCGGCCGGGCCCGTGAAGGACGGCCGTATCGTGATGACCAATGCTTCCTTTGCCGTGGATGAGGCGGTGGCGGAGGCGTATTTTCCCGGAGTGCGCTGCCTCATCATGAACGATTTCGAGGCGCAGGCCTGGGCTTGTCTGACCCCCGTGATGAGGGAGGCCGAGAATCTTCTGCCGGGGCGTTTCGGTAAGAAGGCCGTACCGTCGGCATCGCCGGAAATGCTGTCCGGCCGGAACGGCGACCGCTCTCCCGTGGCCGTCGTCGGCGCGGGAACGGGACTGGGGGCTGCATGGCTTCTTCCGGAACGCGGCGGTCAGCCCTTTGTTCTGCCGTCCGAGGCCGGACATGTTGCGTTTCCCTTTGATGCCGACGAAGAGGAACAGCAGTTTCTGCGTTTTCTGACCGGGCGCCGGGACGGCGGTCCGGTGACGGCGGAACATGTTCTTTCCGGCCCGGGGCTTGCCATGCTCCATGAACATCTTCACGGCAGGGCCTGCGAACCGTCGGTCTTTACCCGGGAGCCGGAATTTGCGGATTCCGCATGCTGCCGTCTTTTTGCCCGGTTCTACGGACGATTCTGTCGTACGGCCGCGCTGGCGCTGCTTCCCCGGGCACTTGTGGTGACGGGCGGTGTGGCCGGCAGAACCCCGGCGCTGGTACGGCATCCTGAATTTGCCCGGGAATTTCTGCGTGCCCGGGGAGAACAGCGGGCATTTCTGGAACGGCTGCCCGTGTGGCTGAACCGGCATCCGCAGTCAGGACTCTGGGGTGCGGCCAGAGCCGGTCTCGCCTTTGCGGAAACGCACTGACGAACGATGCCGTGATGCGGCCGTTTGAAAAAACAGGGAATCGGTATACCTTTTCGAAAGGTGCGGAGCCTTGTCGCCTCCGGTGATGGCGACGGGACCGCAGGTCGAAAGACGAGCTGCTCCGGAGCATTTGTCGTTTCACCCTTCATTGTTTCGAGAGCGTCGTCGGAAAAGGAGAACGTTCATGTTTGAGGAAAATGATCCCCTGGTCGGAGAACTTGCCCGTGTTCTGCTGGAGCGGCGTCTGACCTGCGCCACGGCGGAATCCTGTACGGGAGGATTGACAGGCGCCATGCTCACGGCCAGGCCCGGCTCTTCGGACTGGTATCTCGGCGGTGTGATATCGTATGCCAATGAGGTCAAGAAGGGCCTTCTCGGCGTGCGTGAAGAAGATCTTGAGACCGTGGGCGCGGTGAGCGAAGCTGTCGTGCGGTCCATGGCTCTCGGGGCGTGTGCGGCTACGGGAGCTCATGCGGCCATGTCCACCAGCGGTGTGGCCGGTCCCGGAGGCGGGACGAAGGAAAAGCCTGTGGGAACGGTATGGATAGGATGGGCGCTGAACGGGGAAACGCGCGCAGCGGTATTTCATTTTTCCGGGAATCGTGACGAGGTGCGCGTGCAGGCCGCCCGACAGGCCATACACGGTCTTGCGGAATGGCTGGAAGAGAAGAAGGGCTGAGGAGAAATCAGTCCTTGCCGTCCGGGGTCGGCCGCCGGGCGGGTGCCGGCTGCGGCGAGTCGCCGGGACAGAAGCCTTCTTCGCATTCCTCCATGAATATCTGCCAGACCGTGACGAAGAATACCGCCAGCATGGGACCGGAGACGAAGCCGTCCATACCGAACATGATGAATCCGCCGAGGGTGGACAGCAGAACGAGGAAGTCCGGCAGCTTGGTATCTCGTCCCACAAGAACGGGACGGAGGATGTTGTCGGCCAGGCCGATGACGCAGGCTCCGTAGGCCATGAGAAGTGCGCCCTGCCAGTACTGACCGGTGGCCACGAGATACAGCGCCGTCGGCAGCCAGATAAGGGCCGATCCCACAACGGGAATCAGGGAAAGCACGGTCATGACCACACCCCAGAACACGGCGGCACGGATGTCCAGAATCCAGAATATCAGGCCGCCCAGTGCACCCTGAGCCATGGCGACGAGAAGACTGCCCTTTACCGTGGCACGCATCACGCCGGCGAACTTGCGGAACAGTCGTTCTTCTCTGTGATCCCCGAAGGGAAGGGCGCGGATCATCATGGCTCTGATGCGTCCGCCGTCGCGCACGAGGAAGAAGGAAATATACAGCACCAGCGCAAGATTGGTGACGAGATGCGCCGCACCGCCGCCTATGGCCACGGTGTTCTTGGCAATGAGACTGCCCAGGGAAAGCGCGGTCCTGCTCAGGGCCGCCTTTATCTGTTCCGGCGTGTAGCCGTAGCTTGCCAGCCAGTTCTGAGCTTCGGGGAAGTGCTCCCGGAGTCTGTCCACCGCGTCGATGAGCGTGGTGCTTCCGGCTGCCAGCCGATCATACAGCGCCACGCCTTCGGACACGCAGGAGTAGAGCAGCCATGAAAGCGGCAGAATGATGATGACGAGACAGAACAGGACGGTCAGCAGGGATGAGAGATTCGGCGAAAGTCCGTAGCCGTCGCGCAGCCGAATATTGACGGGGGCGAACAGGACGGCAATGACCACGGACCAGAACAACACGTCGAAGAAGGGCAGAAGCAGCCAGCCGAACAGTACGGAAGATGCTGCGAGGAGAAGAAGAAATGCCCGCGCCTCGAAGCGCTGTCTGTTGTCGTACATGGAGAGCTCCCCGTCCTTCGGACGTCAGTTTTTTGCCAGCCGTTCCTCGATGTCGTGTTCGATGCGGACGCGGAATGCGCCTTCGCTCCGGTCGATGCGCACCATGCCTGGAGCGGCATTTTTCATGGGATGAATATATTTGGCCAGTGAGTATTGTATGGTGGCGCTGTCCTGCTCCTTCTGCCAGCTCTTCAGAGCGGCAAGCATGCCCGCTTCCTGAAGTGTGCGTTCGGGAACGTCCTGGCCTGCATGATCACGACGTATGATGACGTGTGCGCTGGGGCCGTCGGCCGTGTGCAGCCAGTAGTCATGAGGAGCGGCCAGCTTGAGGGCAAGTGCGTTGCCTCTGGTGTCGCGCCCGCGCAGAAGAAGAAAACCGTCGCTGCTGCGGAAGGCCTGCACCTGCTTGGGCAGAGTGGAGGGGATGGCCGCCGTTTTTCCTTCCTGCTTCTTTTTTCCGACAGAAGGAGAATTTCCGGCGCTGTTCACGGCGGCAAGCATGCGCAGCATGGAGGCCTCGGCTGCTTCTTTCTGAGCCTTCACTTCCGCACGGCGGCGTTGCAGATGCTCAAGTCCGCGCTTGCCGCGTCCGGCCTGATGGAACATGTCGGCCATGTTTTCGCGAACGGTACGTTTTTTATCGAGGCGGAGGGTAACGGGCCCGTCGGGACCGTCCAGCGTGACGTTTTCCAGTTTGTCCGCCGGATTGAAACGGTAGAGCTGACTTTGCAGAAGCAGGGCGTCCGCCTGACGGTCGCGCATGGCGCAGAGTCGTTTTTCCTCACTGTCCAGCTTGGTCAGCAGTTTTCCCAGCCGTGAGGCTTCAGCGGAGAAGGGACGGGCCGCGGTCTGTCGTGCCTGCTCGGCAAGCTGACCGTAGACCAGCTTTTCACCGGCCTTTGCCAGCGCGGCAAGCGGATCTTCCATCACGGTTTCGGTCCAGACTCCGCCCATGGCCTCGAGCTGTGCCTGCGGAAGAGGCCAGGCCGAAACTTCGCAGCGTCCGCGGTCGTTTTCGTAGAAAAAAATGTCTCCGCCTCCGGTCTGCAGATCCATGAGCAGGGCATCCGCATCCAGAGGATCGAGAAAGGCGAGCGTACGCCGCAGCGCCGGAGTCAGTATCTGACGGTTTTCCCGGCTTTCGGAAGTATGGGCGGAGTATCCTGCTTCGGGCCAGAGAGGCTCTTCCGGGAGGGAAGGCGGTTCGAAGGAAAGCGACGGACCTTCCCGCAGGTCGAGACAGAGCCATGTCTGCGCTTCGCCGGAAAGCCCGAGCCAGAGCCTGCGCTCCGTCCAGTGACAGACGGCCCGTGTGACGCGCCGTCCTGAAAGATACTTGCGCAGACGCATGATGAACGCAGGAGGCTGCGCATTGACGGGAATGCGGTGGGCGGCGGCAAAAAGCAGAGGATTCTGACGGTCTGCCCGGAGAACAAGATACCGTTTCCCGTCGCGCCCGTCTCCGCCGTAAAGGGTGAAGACAGTGACCCCGGAGCCGGGCGCATGGATTTTTTCCATGCGGGCTCCCATGATACGAGGCGTCAGCGCGTCGCAGAAACGGCGGAAAAGATGGGCGTCCATGTTCGGACAGAGAGGGTCAGCTGCCCTGTATCTTTTCGCCTTCTTCCTGGCGTGCCTTGCAGGAAACGCAGAGCGTGGTCACAGGACGCGCCTTGAGGCGGGCAATGCTGATGTCTTCACCGCATTCCTCGCAGATACCGTATTCACCGTCGTCCATGCGCTTGAGAGCGTCCTGTATCTTGGTGATGAGCTTGCGTTCGCGGTCGCGGATGCGAAGGGTAAAGGAACGATCCGATTCGGCGGTGGCCCGGTCGGACGGGTCGGCGTAGGATGAATGGTTGTCCGTCATTTCTTCCAGAGTGGAATCGCCGTTGCGCTGAGCCTCGACGAGCATCTGGTTGAGAAGATTGCGGAAGTATTCCAGATCTTCAGGGGTCAAGGTTCCTCCTGGCAGGCTGTGCCGTGCCGATTGAATTTCCGTTGTGTAAACTATAAATTTTCCGTTGTAAAGCGGGTGAATGTTACAATGTACATGCTTTTAAAGATGTCAGTAACATGCTGAAATCAGACACGCTTTGCGGGGCCAGACCCTCTGTCTGGAAGCTCAGGAAAGGAATGCCCGCTCCTTCTGCGGCGCCTTTGTCGGAGCTGCTGTCGCCGATGAAAAGAACCGTTTTCGGCGTACATTTCCACGTACGGAGAATAAGCTGTGCACCCTCGGGAGCGGGTTTGGGACGGGAAACGTCACTCGCCAGAACGATGGGGTTGAAGTATCCCTGAAGGCGACAGTTCTCCAGAAGCAGATCCATGCCGTCGGTACGGTTGGTATTCATGGCAAGGCGCAGGCCGGAGGCACGGCAGAAGTCGAGGACTTCGTGCAGACCGGGATAGCAGCCGATATGCGGCATGATGTCGCGCACATAGGATATGCGCCTTGCCGCGTCGCGCAGAAGAGGCTGCAGCGGCTTCGGAAATATGGCGTCCATGGCCTGCTGTACCGTGGCGGCCTGCACGAAGTCTTCCTGTTCCCGGGTGAGCCGGGGCAGACCGAGGTATTCGCGCAGGTAATTGTAGTATTCGATGTTGGCGGCACGGGAGTCGATGACGACGCCGTCGCAGTCGAAGATGATGCCGGAAGGCAGACCGTGGAAGGTTTCGGAAATCCAGTCGGAAAGTTCGGAAGCGGAAAGGTGGGACATGGTGTATCAGTCGGAGATGTCCGGCAGGCAGAGGGTGAGCGATCGTTGCCACTGTTCACGGGGCAGACCCCGTTTGAGTCTGTCATGCGGGATGCGGCCGCAGAGACCGGCCAGATCGGATACGGTGACTCTGACGGCATGATAGCCGTCAGGCGCGTTTTCTCCTTCGGGGGCCCCGAGTTCGGAAACGGCGTCGGCCATGGCTTTCGAGGTAATGATGACGGCGGCGGAATCGGGCAGGTCGGGGACGAAGGCAAGAGCCGCAGCCAGTGCTTTTTTCCAGTCCGGCAGCTCGTTTTCTCCGGGAAGGGCGAAGGCGACCCCGGCGCGGGGTTCTCCCGATATGAGTCCGCTCAGGCTGCGGCGTGAATTGCTGATTTTCTGCTCCAGGGAAGCGAGTTCCAGAGCCTGCTTTTCCTGAAGCCAGAGAAGCAGAAGAACCTGCTGAGCGTTCTGACGCAGAGGCTGTTCCGGTTCTTCGGCGGGCATGCCCGCCATTTCCCGCAGCGCCCGGCGCTCTGCCTCGGAAAGATCGGCGGGTGCGTGTTCCGCTCCCATCGTCAGGACGGGCGTTCCGCTGGCGCCGTCACGGCAGGCGCGTTCATAGTCGGCAAGACACGCGGCGGCCATCGGTTCGGACCACGGCATGCCCGGGCACCATGCGGATTCGGGGCGTCCCGGAAGTCCCGGCCACAGCGTTCGGCAGCCCTGAGACTTCGGAAGGAATTCGGCATGAAGCCGGGGCAGTGCAAGAAAGAAGGGTGTGTCCATGGTATTTGCTCCTTTTTCTACTATAAGGCGAGATGCCGTTTCAGGCAATGAGGAAAAAGGAAAGGCAGTTACCGGGCTTCTCCGTAAAAACTGGAACGGAGCTTGACCTTTACCCTTTCCCTCCCGTATAGAAAATGGACGAACTTGGAGAGAAAGACCCCGGAGGTTTGCCATGTTTGGTATAGGAATGCAGGAACTTCTCGTTATTCTTGTGCTCGTGCTGGTGATATTCGGCGCGAAGCGTCTGCCGGAAATAGGCGGCGGCCTCGGTCGTGCCATCCGCAATTTCCGTCAGGCTGCATCGGAGCCCGACGAGATAGATATCACCCCCAAGGACAAGGATAAAAACAAGACCGACGACGAAGACAAGAAGGCTTAAGCCTCTGCCGGGATATCCATGACGGTTGAACAGATTTCTGTTTTTGTGGAGAACAGGTCCGGTCAGCTCGGCGACGTGACCCGCGTGCTCGAGGAGGCCGACATCAATATTCGTGCGCTTTCGCTTTCCGATACGACGGATTTCGGCGTGCTTCGCCTCATGGCGGACAAGACGGAAAAGGCGCGCGAAGCTCTTGCCGCAGCCGGTTTCACCGTGGGAACGACGCCCGTTGTCGCCGTGGACGTGGCCGATACGCCCGGCGGCCTGGGACGTGTGCTGGGAGTGCTTTCCGAGCACGGCATCAATGTGGAATATCTTTATGCCTATACACAGCGGGAATCCACGAGAGCCACGATCATTTTCCGTTTCGATCGTACGGAAGAGGCTGTGAACGTGCTGCAGGCGCGGGGTATCCGCGTCCTCGGCCCGAAAGACATTGCAGACTGATTCCTTGCAACATTGAACATTGATCTGCTGAAAAGGCCCCGGTTTCGCCGGGGCCTTTTCCTATTCTGAGGAGTTTTGCGGATTCGAAGGGGAGAGATCGGGTACCGCAGGCGCTGTTGAGGCTGTGGGCATCGAACCGTATTTTTTGGCCAGAGCCTTTCGCGCCCTCTTGTTCGGGTGTGCGGCCTGAGCTTCTTTTTTCAGCCGTCTTTCTTCGGCCTCCCGGGCCAGACGTGCCGCCCGTTCCGCTTTCTGTGCCGCCTTTCGCGCTTCCGCTTCCTTCTGTACGGCAAGGGCTTCCTTCATGCTCAGAATGCAGCCGCACCACTTCTGTCGGTAGATGCCGAGTTCCTTCGACATGGCGATGCCGTCCCACCACCAGGGGCGGAAGTCGCGATAGAGAAAGTTTGCGCCGTAAGCCGAGGACGCACGTTCGGCTTCTTCCCGGATGCTTTCATGGTGCTGATAGCGGGAATAGAGGAGGCTCGTGGTGAAGGCGTCGAAGCCCTGCTCCACGGCCAGCATGGCCGTGCGCTCCATGCGGGGCCGGTAGCAGCGCCGGCAGCGGTCGCCTTCTCTGACGTTTCCTTCAAGAGCGCGGACCCAGTGGCCCGGATTGACGGGAGAGCCTTCTTCCAGCAGCGGCACGTTCAGTCGTTCCGCCACTTCGCGCATGGCGTCACGCCGTTTTTTCCATTCTTCGGCGGGATGGATGTTCGGATTGAAAAAGAAGGCGGTGGGTGTCCATCCTTCCTCGCGCAGATGAACGAGAGGCATGAGGGAACAGGGACCGCAGCAGACATGAAGAAGGATACGGGGCATGTTCAGACCTTGCGGGCGCTTGCCGGTGTGTTGTTTTTGTCGGAATCCGTCGTTTTTGTACCGCGAAGTGCCGCGCGAGACCAGTCGTTTTTCCCGAGCCCGGGAGGCGGAGGCAAGAGACGATGTTAAGGTTAAAAGCTGCGGCGCAGGAAGAGCGAGGAACGTCGGCCGGAAGCATTCCGGTTTCGGGTATCCTCATCATCAGTTAAGGAAAAGGCGGCCGGAGCCGCCTTTTCCTCAGATTTTTTATGATTATTTATTGTATTCCTTTGAGATCTTGAACAAGACCGGACTGAGCAGCAGCAGGCCGATGAGGTTGGGAACGGCCATGAGGGCGTTGAGCACGTCGGCGATATCCCAGACAAGATCGAGGGACATGAGAGCTCCCACGGGCACGACGCAGACGAAGATGATGCGGAAGGGCTTGAGTGCCTTGTCGCCAAGAAGATAGATCCAGCAGCGTTCGCTGTAGACGCACCAGCCGAGAATGGTGGAGAAGGCGAACATGGCAAGACACAGGGAAACCATGGTCGAACCGATGCCGGGCAGGGCGGACTCGAAGGCTGCCGCGGTGAGCGGAGCACCGGAAACGGCGCCGTCCACGGACCAGAGGCCGGAGCAGAGGATGGTGAGACCCGTCATGGTGCAGATGATGATGGTGTCGATGAAGGGGCCGAGCATGCCTACATAGCCCATGGCCACATGATCGTCGGTTGTTGCCGTGGCATGGGCCATGGCTGCGGAGCCGAGGCCCGCTTCGTTGGAGAAGATGCCTCGAGCCACGCCCATCTGCAGAGCCAGCATGACGGTGGATCCGGCAAAGCCACCCGCAGCGGCGGTACCGGTGAAGGCGTCATGGAAAATGGTGGCGAAGACGCCGGGCACCTTGTCGATGTGTATGACGATGACCACGATGGAACAGATGATGTAGATGAGGGACATGAAGGGCACGAGCTTGCTCGATACGGAGCCTATGCGCGACACGCCGCCCAGAATCACCACGGCAATCAGCACGAACATCACGGCTGCGGACCATTCCGGCGGTACGCCGAAGGAGGAGTGAAGCGCGTCGGCGATGGAGTGGGACTGCGTCATGTTGCCGATGCCGAATCCGCAGATGCCGCCGAAAAGGGCGAAAAGCGTGCCCAGCCAGGCCCATTTCTTGCCCAGGCCGTTTTTGATGTAGTACATGGGGCCGCCCACCACATGCCCGGCGGGCGTGATTTCACGATACTTCTGGGCAAGGACGGTTTCCGCATATTTTGTGGCCATACCCACCATGGCCGTGCACCACATCCAGAACAGAGCGCCGGGGCCGCCGGTAAAGATGGCCGTGGCCACGCCTGCGATGTTGCCTACGCCCACGGTGGCGGCCAGTGCCGTCATGAGAGCCTGGAAGGGGGAAAGTTCTCCGTGGACGTTTTCATTTTTCGTGCGTCCGTGCCAGGTGAGACGGAATCCCTCGCCAAGCCGGGTCCAGGGGAGGAATCTCAGACCGAACGTCAGGTACAGGCCTGTTCCGAGAATAAGAGCCATCATGACCGGGCCCCAGACATATCCGTCCAGCACCTTGATAAATTGGGAGAACTCATCCATGTCGTACACTCCTCACCCGTTGGAAAACGGTTCCTTTTTCGAGCATGTTCCAGTGGAAGTCGCTCAGGGAGCATGTTTCTGCGTTACGGTGCAGAAAAAAGCTGATCGCCTGAAGCTGTGCCCCGGCAGAGGTGCTGACCGTCGCCGGGATGTTCATGTCCGAGAAGAAAGCCGGGAGGCAAGGTTCATGTACATGCAAAAGGAAAATGCTCTTATTAACATTTTTGTTAATAACATCTAATAATAATAGATGGCAAGTGAAATATTTTCGGAAGAAGAGAATAAAGGCATTTCACTTTATTTTGAACGCCATGAGAAATACGGCCTATCCGTATTGTGATAAAAAAGAACAAAAAATATCAGAAATAAACATTTTTGTAAAAACAAGGACTTCGCTGATCAAGTGCCGCCCGCACACGCATCATTTTTCGGTGCGGGAACGGATTCATGGGGATGGAGACGGCTCCGGCACGGCCTCACGAACGGTGTGGCCGGTCTTTTTGGGAAATAAGGAGCAACTTCCGACCGGACAAGAGACATGTATCAGGACGGGAATGCTTTACAGAAGCTGTTTTTTCTGTCGTAACGCGATCTATACGTCCGGAGAGGTCTCTCACAAGTGTACGCTTTTCTGTATATCAATGTGGTCTGGCTGCTGGCCGGTTTTTTGAACGGAGTGACATCATTCGGCGGCAATCTTTTTGCCGTGCCTCTGATGATGCTGATCATGGACGCGAAGGATGCCATTATTTTTAGCTGCCTTGTCGGTACGGGCATCACGGTGACCGTTGCGGTGCTTTATCACAGCAGGCTTCCGATTCTGGAATTTGTTCTGGCGGGAGTATCCAGTGCGGCGGGGATTCCCATCGGCATGCTTATTCTGAAGGTGGCATCGGTGGGAACCATCCTCATCATATCGGGCATGATACTGCTGATGTTTCTTATCTGGCAGGCGGTGGCCGCCCGCATGCACAAAATGTACAGAATATCCGTGTGGGGCATCATTCCGGCCGGCATTCTGGCCGGTATACTGCTCAGTTCGACGGCCATGGGAGGTCCTGCTCTTGCCATGTACGCCGTGCTGCGCGGCTGGAGCAAGGAGGAGACGTTGTCCATGCTGAATACCATGGCCGCGGCATCCATGGTATTTCTCGTCGTCGTCCAGTGGGTCGAAGGTCTCTATACCCCGCAGATGCTGCACAGCGCCGTGTGGGCTTTGCCGTGCACGGTGATCGGCGTTCTCATCAGCGTTCCCGTCATAGGAAGAATCAATCAGCGTCTTTTCCGTGTTCTTCTGCTGAGCATGCTTGTCTTCTGCACCGTCATGCTTTTTGCGAAAGGACTGATGAGCTGACCGACCGCCGCAGAACCGGCCGACAGCGTCGGGACGGAAGCCGCCCGTCCGGTGGAGTGCGGGGGAGAGAAGGTTGCTTTTTCAGTCCTGAACGATGTTGAACTTTTTCATTTTCAGGTACAGCGTGCTTCGCGCCACCCCCAGGACGGACGCCGTCCGGCGGATATTCCACTGATTTTCCTTCAGAGTGGCGCAGATGGTTTCTCTTTCCTTGTCCTGCAGTTTGCCGCGTATCTGGGCTCCGTCCTGAGCGAGGCCGGAAATGTAGGCAGGAAGATCCGCCATGGTGATGTGTTCATTTTCCGCGACGGCGACGGCACGTTCCGTGCAGTTTTCGAGTTCCCGAACATTGCCCGGCCAGCTGTACATCTTCAGTACGGCGAGCACGTCGTCGTCGAAACCCGTCAGATGCTTGTTCAGTCCCGCGGAAAATTTGGAGAGAAAGGCGTTTGCCAGAAGAAGAATGTCGTCGCCCCGTTCCGAGAGGTTGGGAATGTGCAGCACGAAGGCATTGAGCCTGTAGAAGAGATCCTTGCGGAAGACATTGAGCTTGACGGCCTCGCTCAGGTTTCTGTTCGTGGCGGCGATGACTCTTACGTCCACATAGGTGGATTTTTTTCCTCCCACACGAGTGACTTCGCCGTTCTGAAGCAGCCGGAGCAGACTGACCTGAGCTTCGAGGGGCATTTCTCCTATTTCATCAAGAAAGATGGTGCCGCCGTCCGCCAGTTCGAATTTGCCGGGTTTGCCCTGCCGAACGGCTCCTGTGAAGGCGCCCTCATTGTATCCGAACAGTTCCGACTGAACGAGGTTGCGCGGTATGGCTCCGCAGTTGACGACGATGAAAGGTCCTCGCCGTCTTGAACTGGCATTGTGGATGGATTGGGCGAACAGTTCCTTGCCTGTGCCGGAATCGCCCAGAATGAGCGTGGTTATGTCGCTTTGCGCGGCGTTTTTCCCCATGCGGATGGCATGCTGTATGGCTCTGGATTCACCCAGAATCTGATCGAAGGTGTACACGGCCTTGGAGCCGATGGCGCGGGAGGCCAGTTCCCGGATCTGACTGTTTTCCTGCAGCGTGAGCACGCTGCCCTTGTTGGGAAGCGGAGAAAAGGAAAGCAGACAGGGGATGCTCTGAATGCCGTTGAGAAAGGTGACCTCCTTGTGCTGGAACGGCGTTTTCTGGTTGAGTTCGGAGAAAAAATTGTCCTGTGTATGAATGATGCGCCGGAAATTCTGTCCTTCCGGCGGACTGGTCAGCCTGAGCAGAGAACAGGCTTTTTTATTGATGGATTTTATGACGCCGTCGGCGTTCAGGACGACGACGCCTTCATCCAGTGCGTCCATGATGGCCAGCTGTTCTTCCAGCAGATCGCTCAGAAAAATCTGTTCCGTGATGGCGTGTGCCACGGCTTCCACGAGACCGCTGGTCTGATAGTAATGATGGTTTTCGCAGGGGATGGAAATGTTGAATACCCCTATGATGTTGCCCCGCGTGTCGTAGACCGGCGCCGCCGAACAATACCACGCGTGTTCTTCCAGACTGTAGTGTTCCGCGCCCACGAGCTCCACGGATGCCGCTTCGGCAAGACAGGTTCCGATGCCGTTTGTGCCGCAGACTTCTTCGGTGAGAATGTCCCCCACGACATGGGAAGGCGTGATGTTGTGACGATCCTGGTAGCAGGAATAGAGAACGACGCCGTCCTTGTCGGCAAGAGTGATGGTGCCGTTCAGCATGTCGATGGATTTGAAAAGCTTTCCCATGATGGCGGAGGCACTGTTGATGAACTCCGTGTTGCGCTCGAGGATGACCTGCAGCTGCTGGGGCGGAACGAAGGCTCTTTTCTTATGATACGGGTCGACATGAAACTGCCTGGACCGGACCCAGGAATTGTACACACCCTGACTGATGACGGAAAAATCCACGTCCTTTCCCTGTTGAAAGGCTTCCCATTGCTTTTTTATGCCGTTTTTGTCAACGGCGTATGGCGGAAAGGAGCTGTTCACGAGCTGCACCTCCACGAAATATCATGAAAAAATGATTTGAGGACGGTATAGTGCGGATTTTCGAAACCGGTATCCCGGCGCATTTCTTGAAAATAGAATAGAAATTGTATGATATCAATACATGATTTTACTTCGTTCCGCGATATTTTGTTTGAAATTAGGACGAGTAGCTTTTTTATTATTTTTGGAGTAAATAAGTGATGTTAGTTTGTAATCAATTGAATAAACAAGATAAAATAACAAAATTGAACCAAAGGAGGGAAATTCTTACAAAAAAGAATCAAAAAAACAGGATGTTCTAAAATCAGACATGTTGAATCGGACATGTTCGATTATTGTTCAGTTTCGTGCTTATCTGGCGGCTGGAGCCGCGACACGGATGTGGGGATATCAGCCTGTTATATCTAATGTGCCTAAAAGAACTTTTTGGCATGATTTTTGCAAAAACGTAAACGGTCTGTTTTGATCATCGCTTCCCCACAAGAAAATTTCGGGAGAGCGAAGCCCCGTTTGTGCTGCTCGTACCGCTGCTCCGGCGGCAGGTCGAGTGAAATTCACCGTTCGTAACATGTTCGGGCTGTATGAGGAAAGTATGATTTCACGAGAAACATTGAAACCCGTTGCCACGGTTCTGGCTGTAGGGCTGGCCATTTTTCAGATCTATTTCACTGCCGGATTCGGCGTGATGGATTCTCAGATGCTCCGTGTCATTCACCTTGGCACTGTTCTTACGCTGGTCTTTATTTACTTTCCTCCAAGGAAGCCCGTGGAGGGGGTCAAGGAAAATCCCCTGTGGCTGCTTCTGGACCTCGTGCTCATATGCGGAGCATTCTGGTCGGCCTATTTCCTGGTGTCCGACATCGACTATTATCTTGAGCGGATCCGCTACATCGATCCTGTGACGGACATAGAAGCCGTGGCATCCACGGTGGCCGTCGTCCTGGTGCTGGAAGCGACACGCCGCGTAGCCGGTCTTCCGCTGGTCATCGTATCGTGCTGTTTCCTTGCCTACGGCATGTGGGGGCAGTACCTGCCGGGCATTCTGCGGCACGACGGCGTGTCGTACAAGATGCTCTGCGAACAGCTCTATCTGGTGACGGAAGGCCTGTACGGCATTCCTCTTGCCGTATCATCCACCATGATCTTCGCCTTCGTCATGTTCGGCTGCTTCCTTCAGAATGCCGGTCTCGGTCAGGTCTTTCTTGATCTGGCCTGCGTGGCCACGCGCCGTTCGAAGGGCGGTCCCGCCAAGGTGTCCATCTTTGCTTCCGCTCTGTTCGGTTCCATTTCCGGTTCCGCCGTCGCCAACGTGTACAGCACGGGCACCTTCACAATTCCGCTCATGAAGCGCGTGGGCTATGCTCCCGCCTTCGCCGGTGCCGTCGAAGCCGTTTCCTCCACCGGCGGACAGCTCATGCCTCCCGTCATGGGTGCGACGGCCTTCGTCATGGCCGACGTGACCGGTGCAGGTTACATGGCTGTGGCCACGGCCGCACTGCTGCCTTCCATTCTTTATTATTTCTCCCTGCTGATGATGATCCACTTCGAGGCCGTGAAAAAGGACATCGGCGTCATGCCTGCGGATCAGATTCCCGATGCCCGCAGCGTGTACCGTCGCCTGTATCACGTCCTGCCCATCATCATCCTGATCTACTTCCTGGTTTCCGGCCGCAGCGTCATTTCTTCGGCATATCTGGGCACGCTCTCCGTGCTCATCGTGTCGAGCTTCAGCAAGTCTACCCGGTTCAGCCTGCGCAAGCTCGTGGAAACGCTTGAAGGCTCCTCCCGCAATGCGCTCATGATCTCCACCTGCAGCGCCTGCGCCGGTATCATCGTCGCCATGGTGTCCATCACCGGTATCGGCTACAAGTTCATCAGTCTCATTACCGACCTCGGCAGCTACAATATTCTGCTTCTTCTGGTCCTGCTGATGTTCACCTGCTTCGTACTCGGCATGGGCGTTCCCGCGACTCCCGCCTACATCATCGTGGCCACGCTGGGTGCTCCCGCCCTCATGAAGCTCGGCATTCCCACGCTGGCCGCTCATCTTTTCGTTCTCTACTACGCCATTCTTTCCGAGATTACGCCGCCCGTCTGTCTATCGGCATACGCAGGCGCATCCATAGCAAAAGCCAACGCCATGGTCACGGGCTGGCGGGCCTTCCGACTGGGTATCGTGGCCTATATCATTCCCTTCATGTTTATTTTCCAACCCTCGCTGCTGCTCATGGGTGATACGATCACGGTTGTTCAGTCCGTCATTACCGCCGTCATCGGCGTGGTGGCACTGGCAGGCGGCATGCAGGGATATTTCGTGACGGACTGTCACCCCGTGGAACGTGTGCTGCTGATCGTGGCCGGTCTCACGCTGCTGTATCCCGGTCTGTACACGGACCTTCTGGGACTGGGCATCATTGTCGCAGTTGCCGTGTTTGAATTTCCTCGTCGCAAATCCCTTCGTCCTGACGCGAAGGGGGGAACCCTTTAATCCCGGAGAGCTGTTATGAGTTCCATGTTGAAAAAAGTCCTGCTTGCCGCCATGCTGGTCGCTTCCACTTCCATGGCTGCCCAGGCTGCGGAATCCCTCCGCATCGTCTCCGCCGCCAACCCCAGCGGTACCTGGTATATCGGCATGGGAGCCGTGGGCAAGGTCTACACGACCATGAATCCCGGCACGGACGTTAGTTACCATGCTGCCCGGCGGCGGTGCCACCAACCCCCCGCGCGTGGCTTCCCGCGCCGCTGATCTGGGTGTGGCCGAAAACAGTATCCTGACGGCCTTCAAGAACGGTACCGAGCCCTACAAGACTCCTACCACCAAAGGCATTGCCTCCATCATCAACCTTCAGGACCGCATCAACTATCAGATCGTGTCTCCTGAGGCTTCTCCCGTCAAGGATCTTCGTGATCTCAAGACCATGAAGAACGTGAACGTGGGCGTGGGCTCCACCGGCGGCTCCACGGAAAAGATCTTCCGCAATCTGCTGAAGGAATACGGCATTACCTATGACGACATCCGTGCCAACGGCGGTAAGATCGTGACCAACGGCTTCGACGACATCTCCAACATGGTGCAGGTCGGCCAGATCGACGTGTTCGTCTGGATCGGACCCGGTGAAGCCTGGTTCATCGTGGACGTCTCCGGCAGCGTGCCGCTGAAGTTCCTGTCCATTGATCCTGAAATTGCCGAAAAGGCCGCCGCCAAGATGGGCATTCATGTCGGTACTCTTCCCGCCGAATTCTACAAGGGCAAGGTCGGTCCCAACGTGACCACCTTCTGGGACACCAATGCCATCTTCGTTCGCGACAATCTGACCGAGGAATCCGCCTACGCTCTGACCAAGGCCATCATCGAAGGCAAGGAAGACATCGCCCGTGCCAATCCTTCCTGGGTGTCCATCGATCCCAAGACTGCCTGGCAGGGTAATGTGTTCCCTCTGCATCCCGGTGCTGAGAAGTACTATCGCGAAAAGGGTTACATGAAGTAATTCCGCTTCGTTCATCAACGTGTTTCTGCTCGGGGGCTTCGGCCCCCGGCCTTTCGTCCTTTCGGGAGCCATCCCGGCAGGACGAGTGGCCGGAATCTCCGGGGTATTCCGGTTTTTCCTGCTTTCCTTTTCCACATTTTTTCAGGAAGCGGAGTTGAGGTTATATCCATGAATGTCTCTCCATTGTTTCAGCCTGTCGGCATAGGGCCGCTTGTATTGAAGAACCGTTTTGTCATGGCCCCTATGTCCGTTCATATGACGGAAGACGGCAGCGTGACGGACAAGGAGGTCGCCTACATAGAGCGACGCGCGGCCGGAGGCGTGGCTATGATCATCCTCGGTTCCATCTGCGTACGCCCCGACGGAAACTTCGGCGGGCAGCTTTTTATTGAAAACGACGACCGCATAGCCGGACTGCGCCGCCTGACGGATGCCATTCACCGGCATGACTGCCTTGCCGCCGCTCAGATTCACCATTCCGGGCGTGAAACCAACAAGCGCACCTCCGGATACCAGCCCATAGCTCCGTCTCCCTTTGAACCGGAATCCTTTACCGGAGCACAGGCCGAGTATGATCCTCCCCATGTCCTGACGACGGAAGAAGTACGGGAAATGGTGGAATGCTATGCCCAGGGCGTACGCCGTGCCAAGGAAGCTGGCTTCGACATGTGCGAACTGCACTGTGCGCACGGTTATCTCATCAGCTCGTTCATGTCTCCCCTGACCAACAAGAGGACGGACGAGTACGGCGGTTCGTTCCTCGGCAGAATGCGTTTCGTCACGGAGATCATCCGCCGCTGTCGTGAGCTTGTGGGCGACGAGTATCCCATCAGCTGCCGCATCGTGGGTGATGAGCTTCGTGAGGGCGGCATCGACATGGCCCTGGCCGTCGATATTGCCAGGTATCTGGAAAAGATCGGTGTGGCGGCCCTGAGCGTTTCGGCGGGCATGTTCCCGTTTGTGCGCACGGTGTCCAACATGTATCATCGTCACGGCGTGAATGTGTATCTTGCCGAAAATATCCGTGACGCGGTGCATATTCCCGTTTTTGCCGCAGGACAGATCGACAGACCCGAAATTCAGCTTTCCGTTCTGGAAAAGGGCAAGGCCGACGTCTTGTGCATAGGCCGTACGCTCATTGCCGACCCCGATTATCCGAACAAGCTGCGCGAGAACCGTCTGGACGATATTATCTGGTGCATTGCCTGCAACAAGGGCTGTCATGACCGTTCCTCCGGCGACCGCAGTGTAAAGTGTGCGCTCAATGTCATGACCGGGCGCGAGACGGATCCCGATTTTGTTCTGAAGCCTGCCGAAAAGCCCGGTCGGGTCATGGTCATCGGCGGCGGTCCTGCCGGCATGCAGGCGGCGGCCGACGCGGCGAGACGCGGGCATGAGGTTTCCCTCTGGGATGACCGCGACGTGCTGGGCGGACGGCTCAGACTGGCGGCCGTACCTCCGCATAAGGATCGTTACGGGGAAGCCTGCGACTATCTGGCCCGTGAAGTGCATAAGCTGCCCGTCGACGTGCATCTTTCCCACAAAGTGACGCTGGATGACGTGAAGGCCTGGAAGCCCGATACCGTGATTCTTGCCACGGGCAGCGTTCCCTTTGTTCTTCCCGTGAAAGGCGTCGATCAGGATTTCGTGGTTCCCGTGGACGAAGTGCTTGCCGGACGGGCTTTTGTGGGACGCAGAGTAGCCGTCATCGGCGGCGGCTCCGTGGGTGCGGAAACCGCTCATCTGCTGCTGGAACAGCAGCAGCGAGAAATCTATATTCTGGAGATGCGTGACGGCATAGGCATTGATCTGCCTCAGGATGCCCGTATCTGCCTGCTGCATGTCTTCGAGAATTCTCTGGATATGCACTGTCTGACCGGCAGCCGGGTGACCGGTATCGGCGATCATTCCGTCACGCTGGTGCGCGACGGCCGTGAAGAACAGCTGGAGAATATCGACACGGTCGTCATGGCCGTCGGGGCCCGTCCCAACCAGAGCCTGAAACAGGGTATCGAAGAGCTGGGTGTGAAGGTGCTCGTCATAGGCGACGCCGAATCTCCCCGCGACTACGTAAAGGCCATCCGTCAGGGTGCCGAAGCCGGTCGTGCTGTCTGATGTCCTTTCGGTTCTTTGGTGATCCGTTTTTCTTTAACAAAACGCGGCCGTCAGGCCGCCCATGATTCAGGAGCCTTGTATGAAGATCATTGATGCTCGCCTTCGTCCCCCGCTGAAGGACTATCTTCGCTGCAACCTGTACCGCGATCCGAAAAAGACCCAGGCCTGGAGCGACAACTTTCTCATGAAGCTTTCTCCTGCGGCCGAACAGCGCAATGCCGATCTGCTTTATCAGGAAATGGACGAAGCCGGGGTCACTCTCGGCGTCATGACCGGTCGTCAGAGCCCGGACATGGGTCATGTATCCAATGACGACCTCATGGCCATCGTGACGGAACAGCCTTCCCGCTTCGTCGGCGTGGCCGGCGTGGACGGCAGCAATCCTGCTGCGGCCCTGGCGGAAATCGAGCGTACCGTAGTCAACGGAAATCTGCATGCCGCGGGCATGGAACCCGGCTGCGGCGACATTCCCATGTATGTGGACGATGCCCGTCTGTACCCCATCTATCAGTACTGCATGGAGCACGGCATTCCCATGTTCCTCATGGGCGGCGGCGGCAACGGTCCGGACATCTCTTTCAGCAATCCTGAACATATCGACAGAGTATGCCGCGACTTCCCGCATCTGACCGTCGTCAACATGCACGGTTCCTATCCCTGGGTGCCGCAGGTGCTCTTCAGCTGCATGTGCCATTCCAACATGTATCTTGCTCCCGACATGTACATGTACAACATGCCCGGTGTGCAGGACTACGTCGTTGCCGCCAACGGCTTTTTGAAGGACCGCTTCCTCTTCGGCAGCGGCTATCCCTACATTCCGCTGAAGCAGGCCGTGGATCTCTTCCTTGAAATGCCCTTCAAGAAGGAAGTTCTTCCGAATATTCTGTATAAGAACATGGCCCGAGTCCTCGGCCTCGATATGGAATAATCCGGCAGGGCGTCTCGGAAGCGGCTCCCTTTTCTTCTTTCACCGTGCGCCTTCCTTTTTTTCGGGAAGGCGCACCATTTTCAAACCGAGGTGTCCATGCTGTTTTCGCCTGTCACGATCAACAAGACGGAATTTAAAAACCGTATCATCTTTCCGTCCATGCTGACGCGCTTTGCCGCCAGCGGCGGAGAAATGAGCGATCAGCTCATGAACTATCATGTCGCCCGCGCCGCCGGCGGTGTGGCGCTGAACATGCTTGAAGCCACGTGTGTTCATCCTTCCGGCATCTGCTTCGAAAGCGGTCTCAGCCTTTATGACGACCGGTATATCAAGGGACTTTCCCGATTCACCGCCGCCATTCATGCCGCAGGCGGCAAGGCCGGCGTCCAGCTCAATCACGGCGGCCTGCATTCGCTTCCCGAGGTTTCCGGTCATGCCGTCCCGCTGGTGTCGTTCGTGCCCGGCATGACGCCGGAATCCAATTCCCGCGTTCTTGATGAAGAGGAAATTCATGAGCTTGTGGTTGCCTGGGGACAGGCCGCCAGAAGAGCCGTCGAGGCAGGCTTCGACATCGTGGATATACACGGTGCGCACGGCTATCTCATCGGCCAGTTCCTTTCCCCTCTGACCAACCGTCGTGAAGACGCCTACGGCGGAGATTTCGAACGTCGCATGCGTTTTCCTCTGGAGGTCATCCGTTCCGTCCGTGAAGCCGTGGGACCCGACTTCCCCGTATCCTTCCGCTGCAGCGTCGAGGAATTCCTGCCGGGCGGCATCACGCTTGACCTCGGCTGCCGCATTGCAAAGGAAATCTGCGCCGCGGGTGTGGATCTGTTCAACGTCAGCAGCGGCACCTGCACGAATACCTGGTATATCGAATCTCCGGCAGCCCTTCCTGCCGGGTTCAACGGCGACCGTGCCAGAGCGGTCCGCAAGGCGGTGGGGCCGGATATGCGCCTTGCCGTGGCGGCACGCATAAACCGACGCGAAGTGGCGGAAGATCTGCTTGCTCCCGGCGGCGTGGATATGGTGTGCATGGGCCGTGCGCTCATTGCCGATCCCGAGCTGCCCAGAAAGCTGATGGAAGGCAGGGATGAAACCGTGCGTCCCTGCATCTACTGCTGCGAGGGCTGCTGCAAGCAGCCTCTGATGAGCTGCGCTCTCAATCCCGAAGTGGGACATGAAGGAGCTCCCAAGGCTTCCGCGTCAACGAAGAAGAAGGTCATCGTCGTGGGCAGCGGCCCTGCCGGTCTGGAATTTGCACGGACGGCAGCGTCTCTCGGCCACAGCGTCACCCTGTACGAGGAACATTCTTCGCTTGCGGGCAAACTCGCTCCTGCGTCGATTCCTCCGGGAAAGTCTCTGCTTGCCGTGGCGGCCAAGTGGTTCGAGAACAGTCTTGCCGCGTACGGCGTAACCGTGAAGACCGGTGTCCATGCCACGGCGGATATGCTGAAGAAAGAAGGCGCGGATGTCGTTTTCGTGGCCACCGGCAGCAAACCCGTGTGTCCCGGCTTCCTGAAGGAAGCGGCGGCAAGGAAGAACAGCCGTCTGCATCAGGCCGTGGATATTCTTGAGGGCAGGGCGGAGGCCGGACATCGGGCTCTGGTGCTCGGCGGCGGTCTTGTGGGCTGCGAATGTGCCGCATTCCTGGCGGAAAAGGGCTGTGAGGTGACCATTGTCGAACTCCGGGCCGATCTTGCCCCCGACATGGAGAAGCACGGCCGTTTCTTCCTGCTCGAGGAGCTGAAGGAACATCACGTCACGGCCATGACGGAACATTCCCTCAACGAGGTGCTGGAGGACGGGCGCGTCACGGTCAAGGACTGCTACGGAAACATTTTTGAACTGCCGGCCTTCGACAGCATTGTTCTTGCCGTGGGCTACAGTCCGGATCAGGAACTGTGCGCACAGCTCAGCCGTGAGGGTGTTCCCTTCATTGCTGCGGGCGACTGCACCAAGACGGGAAAGATTTTCGATGCCGTGCATGCTGCGCATGATGCGGCGCTGAAGATCTGATCGGACATCTGAATTCAACATGCAACGGCGGGACGGGAAATCCGCTTCCCCGTTCCGCCAGAAATAAAGGATTGTGTATGTCTCTCATTCCCCAGGCTCACAGAATGGAAAATGCCCCTCTGTCCAAGATCCGCGAAATCATTGCCTACGCGGGAAGCCTTGAAGCCGCGGGCAAGCGCATCATTCATCTGGAAATCGGCGAGCCGGATTTCGATACTCCCGCCCATATCGTTGCGGCCTGCAAGAAGGCCCTTGATGAAGGCAAGGTGCATTACGGTCCCGTCACCGGTATTCCCGAACTCCGGGAAGCCGTGGCCCAGCGCTACAACAGACTTTACGGTTCTTCCTACGAAGCTGCGGAAGTCATGATCACCGTCGGCGTGGAGCAGGGTGTCTTCCTTGCCATGAACGCCTATCTCAATCCGGGCGACGAGATTCTCGTCCCCGATCCCGGCTATCTCTGCTACTTCACCCTGCCCAACATCACGGGAGCAAAGGCCGTTTCCTATGCGCTGGAGGAAAGCAACGACTTTCAGATCGACGCCGAGGCCATGGAAAAGCTGGTGACGCCGAACACGAAGGCCATTCTGCTCAATTCGCCTTCCAATCCCTGCGGTTCCGTGCTGGATGAACATTCTCTCCGCGTGGTGGCGGACATAGCCCGCAGACACAACCTGCTCGTCATTTCCGATGAAGTCTATGCCGACATGGTATACGGCGGAAAGAAGTACTGCAGTGCCGCGTCCCTCCCGGAGCTGAAGGAACGCCTCATTGTCCTGCACGGTTTTTCCAAGTATTTTGCCATGACCGGATGGCGTATAGGCTACATGCTGTGTGATCGTTCCCTCATGGATCCCATGATGAGGCTGAACTTCTACAACCTGTCCTGCCCCTGCACGTTCATTCAGTACGCTGCTCTGGCCGCACTCAGGGAGGATGACGCTCCTTCCCGCGCCATGGTGGAGGAGTACGAAAAGCGCAGAAACTACATGGTGGACGCTCTCAATACTCTGCCCGGCTGTTCCTGCCTGCGTCCCGACGGCGCGTTCTACATCTTCGTGAACATCACGGGAACGGGCATGTCGGGCGACGAGTTCTGTCGTGTCATGATCGACGAAGCCGGTGTGTCCATGACGCCCGGTCATGTGTTCGGTCCCATGGGGAAGGATTTCGTCCGTGTATCCTACGCCAATTCCATGGAAAATCTCAAACTGGCCATCTCGCTCATGCGTGGTGTGCTGGAAAAGAGGGTCGCCGGATGAGCGCATTTGATGAAAAGCTGAAGGCAGGGCAGGGAGTCGTCGGCACCTTCTGCCATCTGGGGGGTACCATTGTCGCCGAATGTCTCGGTCTTTCCGGACTCGATTATGTCATCATCGACACGGAACACGGACCCTTTACCGAGGAGAGCACGGGAGACATGATCCGTGCCATGCAGCTGCACGGTGCGGAGCCTTTTGTCCGCGTGCGCGACAGTTCCCGTGCGGCCGTGCTGCATGCGCTGGATCTCGGTGCCCGGGGCATCATCATTCCCGACGTGCAGTCGGCGGACGAGGCCCGCAGACTGGTGCAGTATGCCAAGTATTTTCCCATGGGAGCCAGAGGCTTCGCCTTTGCCCGCAGTGCGGAATACGGATTCTCGCCCGAACTGAAGAATCTCGGCGGTTATTTCGAATCCACGAACAGGCACACCATTCTCATGCCTCAGTGTGAAACGGCGGGTGCTCTGAAAGATATCGAGGAGATAGCGGCCATGGAAGGCATCGACGGCATATTCGTCGGTCCGTATGATCTTTCCGTGGCTCTCGGTGCACCGGCATGTTTTTCCACTCCGGAATTCCAGGCGGCGCTTGCACGCATTCTCAAGGCCTGCCGGGATAACGGCAAACTGGCGTTCATCTATGCCAATACCATGCCCGAGGCGAGAAACTGTTTCGCCCAGGGCTATCAGGGAGCGGCCGTCGGTACGGATACCGTGTTCCTGGTCAAGGCCGTACAGGCCATGCTTCAATCCTGAACAGTAAGGACGCTCTTTCGAGCCTGCCGAAAAGGCACATCGAAAGAGCGTCCTGCTTTTCTTCTCGACGAACGGGGCGTACCCGTTCGTCGCAGGATGATCCTAAGATGAATCGGAGTCGGTACGGTCTTGCCGCTCCGTCCCGGCATGTTCCGGGAAGGTCTGCCATCCTTTTTCGTTGCAGATCCGAGAAAAGACCCTTCAACCCGATGCATGACCGCCGGCATACGGTTTTCTGAACCGTCACGGGATGAGCCGGTCCGATTTCCTCTGTCAGCCCGACAGCAAAACATCGTTTTCCGGAATATCGGATTCCTCGGAGCCGTCGTTGTCGAAAATGACGGATTTTCGGCGTCCGGTACGTTTCTCAGGTCTGGAGCGCACGGCATCAAAGGCGCGTTTTCCGGCCTCACGGATTCATGAATGCGTTATTTCCGCATAAGGAGGACGTCATGCAGGGAAGGCATGTCTCCAGTTTCAGTGTCTGCCTGTGTCTTGCTTTGCTGTATCTTTCCTGGGGAGGGAGTTTCCTGGGAATCAAGTTGACGCTTTCCGGCTTTCCTCCCGTCTTTCAGAACGGAATACGCATGTGCGGCGCAGGCTGCCTCATGCTTGTCATTCTTCCCCTCACCAGGCACGGCAGGCCTAACGGCCCCATGGAAATTCTGCATTATGCCGTTCTGGCCTTCTTTCTTATGTTCATGAACAATACCTGTCAGGCCGTAGGTCAGCAGAGCGTGCCTTCGGGAATAACGGCACTTCTGTACGGAGCCGTGCCTCTGTTCATGATACTCGGAGACTGGCTTGTGCTCAGGGGGCCGCGTCCGGGCAAAGGGCAGGCCGTGGCCATCGGAGGGGCCACGCTCGGCATGGCCATGCTCACTTTTGCCGGGGATGCCGCCATGCAGTGTCCTCTGTCGGGTGTTTCGGTCATTTTGCTCGGGGTACTCTGTTTTGTGGCGGGCTCTCTGTATGCCAAACGTTTTCTGAGGGCATCCGGGCTGTCTCTGTACGGCGGCATGTCGCTGACCATGCTGTTCGGCGGCGTCATGTCTCTGTTTGCCAGCCGGATCATGGGAGAGAGCTTTACGTTTTCCTCCATGACGGCGACTTCGCTGGGCGGGATGATATTCCTGACCTTTTTCACCAGTGTGCTCGGTTACATCTGCTACTACTGGCTGCTGAAGAATACCAGAACCATGGTGGCCGTGTCTTTTGCCTATATTGATCCGGTCATAGCCGTGGCACTGGGAGCCCTGTTCGGCGGAGAGGAGTTGTCCGCTGTGGTGCTTATTTCCTGTGCGCTGATCGTCGGCTCGGTGATCTGCGGACTTCACGCGGGAAGTTCCGTTCCCCGTCGGGCGGTACGGTAGACGTAAAATACGTCTTGCGGCCGGAAGGTCGACACTGTCCCCCGTTGACCGATCCGGGAAAGGGGCTGCGTTCCGACTCGGCATGGTCGTGCCGCACTACCTCCTTTTGTCTGCGGACGGAAAGCCCTCATACCGTCGCTCGGACGCTTGTCCTCAGAGAACGGAAACCCCCTGCGGGACGATGGGGCGCATCGCTCCCGCAAGGGGCATCATCAGAACGGTATCGGAACAGGCGGGAGCGGGCTTTCGGAGGCTCCCGGATGTTCCTGCAAAGGGTATCAGAATATGCCGTGCACCTGACCGGTTTCGGTGTCCACATCCACGCGGCGGAACGCGGGATTGGAGCCGGTACCGGGCATGAGCGAGATCTTGCCGGAAACGGGGACGACGAGGCCCGCGCCGCCGTAAAGCAGGACGTCGCGGATCTTGAGACGCCAGCCGGAAGGTTCGCCCTTGAGGTCGGGGTTGTCGGAGAGCGAGTATTGCGTCTTCACCATGCACACACCGAGTTCCGCAGCGTCGGGCCGGGCCTGCATTTCGGCCAGACGGCTTTCGGCTTCGGGACTGTAGTCCACGCCGTCGGCGCCGTACACTTCACGGGCGATCTTGTCGATACGGTCCTTGAAGGAAGCGTTCCAGTCGTAGAGCGGACGGAAGTCCGACTTTTCGTTGCAGGCGTCCATGACGGCGTCGGCCAGTTCCAGGGCTCCTTCGCCGCCGTGTTCCCAGTGGGTGGACACGGCCACGCGTGCACCTTCGGCTTCGCAGATTTCACGGATACGGGCGATTTCCGCGGGCGTGTCCGTGACGAAGGCGTTGATGCACACCACGGGAGAGGTGCCGGATTTCTTGATGGTGCGGATGTGATGCAGAAGGTTGCAGCATCCGGCTTCCACGAAGCCGACGTTCTCCTGACGGTATTCTTCGGGCAGGGCACGCCCGGGGCGGGGCAGGGGAGCTCCGCCGTGGCTCTTCAGTGCGCGCACGGTGGCCACGAGGACGGCCGCATCCGGGGCGAGACCGCTGTAGTGGCACTTCAGGTTCCAGAATTTTTCGTAGCCGATATCGGCACCGAAACCGGATTCCGTCACATGGTAGTCGGAGAGCTTGAGGCCCAGGCGGTCGGCAATGACGGAGCTCTGACCGAGGGCGATGTTGGCAAAGGGACCGGCATGCACGAACACGGGCTGTCCCTCGATGGTCTGGATGAGGTTGGGCTTGATGGCGTCGATCATCCAGGCGGCCATGGCTCCGGCCACCTGAAGATCTTCGGTGGTGACGGGCTTGCCTGCTCTGTCATAGGCCACGATGATGCGGCCGAGTCTCTCGCGCATGTCCTTGAGGTCTCGTGCCACGGAAAGAATGGCCATGACTTCGGAGGACACGGAAATATCGAAGTGCGACGACATCATGAAGCCGTCGGATTTGCCGCCCATGCCGATGACCACGTTGCGGAGTGCCTGACAGCAGAAGTCGATGACCCAGTTCATGCGCACGTTGGTGGGATCGATGTTCAGACGGGGCTGACCGGAGAGACGGAGCAGTTTCTCGTCGTCGTAGTTGCGTTCGTGCTGCATGCGGGCGGTAAGCGCCACCATGGCCAGGTTATGGGCATTGGTCACGGCATTGATGTCGCCGGTAAAGCCCAGGGAATACTGCGTGAGCGGAATGCACTGGGAAAGACCGCCGCCCGCCGCGGAACCCTTGGTGCCCATGGTGGGGCCGCCGGAAGGCTGACGGATGGCCGCGGATACGCGCTGGCTGCGTTTTGCCAGGCCCTGTACGAGGCCGATGGTGGTGGTGGACTTGCCCTCCCCGAAGGGAGTCGGGGTTATGGCCGTCACGTCGACATACTTACCGTCGGGACGGTCGGCCAGACGGGACAGGACGGACTGATAATCCACCTTGCCCATGACGTGGCCGTAAGGGAGCAGTTCCCTGTCTTCCAGGCCCAGCTCTCTGCCGATCTGGTAAATGTCTTTCATGCGGGATTCCGCGTCCTGAGCGATTTCCCAGTCCGCGTGCTGCTTGGGATCCAGAGCCATTGTCCGTTCTCCTTGTTTTGGGGGTTCGTCTGCTGTTATACGGCGGTGAACCGTTTATCTCAAGCGCTTTTTCCTGCGGGCAGGAGCGGGGGAGGGTATCATGATCATCGTGAAGGAAGTATCAAGAAAAAATTGACACCAGCATCAATCAGTCCGTTATTCTTTCTTGTTATTTTTTTAGCTAATGTCGCATTAAATCGTGATCAGTCTTTTCTCTCATATAATGCATAGCTGATACGCAGGATTGTGCCATGATTATCGACTTCCGTATTCGTCCGCCCTTCGGGGAATTTCTTTCGATGGGACCGTTTGATGTCAGGTCTTCCGGTTTTGATCCCGAATACCCCGGCCAGATGTACGGGTACATTCCTCCCAAGTCGGTACAGACAAGAGATATTTCCGTTTTTATGGATGAAATGGATGCCGCAGGCATTGATCAGGCCGTCGTCTGCGGAAGAGCTTCCACCAGTTCCAGCACGTTCAGCCGCGGCTATGTCAGTCCCGACGTCGTGTATGAACTGGTCAATCGCTACAAGGGGAGGCTGTTCGGCGTTGCCGCTTTGGACGCTCTTGACCCTCAGGCTCCGAAAATAGCGGAACGCAGCGTGCGTGAACTCGGCATGCGCGGTATTTCCATAGAACCCGGCTGGTGCAGCGAACCCTGTTACTGTGATGATCCCAGACTGGAGCCGATATACGAAACGGCGGAGTCTCTGGGCGTTTTCGTCATGATCACCATGAGCTATCTGCTCGGACCGGATCTCACCTATTCCGATCCCATGCGGTTGGAACACGTTGTTTCCCGCTACAGAAACACGGCATTCCTCATTCCGCATGCCTGCTGGCCTCACTACATTTCCATGTCGGCCATTTCCTTCAAGTATCCTAATGTGTACTGGGTCCCGGACTTTTTCTTCTATCTGCCTTTCATGCCTTCGGTCGATGTCATGCCGGCGTTCAATACCGCGCTGAAGAAGCAGGTGCTGTTCGCCAGTTCGTATCCGGTTCGAGGCGTGGAGGAAGCCGTGCGTCTGTGGAAGCAGAAGGCCTGGGAACCGGAGGCGCTTCAGCTTTCGTTGTACGGAAATGCGGCGCGTCTCCTCGGGCTGGATGAAAAGGCGTAGCGGCGCTCTGCCGGAGAACGTAAGATATGCCTCTTTCGAAGAAAAATTCGTGAATATGTGCTGAACTTGTTATCGACAGGAGCCGCCCATGACGACTGAAGAAAAGGCCGAAGAGCTGTTTGAACCCTTGATGACATTCATATACAGGATCGCGCTGGTCATCGGTGCGGTATCGCTGGTACTGCTTGCCGTTCCTGTTTCCCTGGACGTGTTTCTCCGTCATGCAGGAACATATTTTCCCGGCGCCTTTGAAATCCAGGAACTTATGATGGGAACGCTGGCGGTTTCCGGCATGATCGTCATTTCCTGCCGTGACCGCCATATCGCCATCGATTTCTTCTATGAGCGCTTTTCTCAGAATGTGAAGTACTTTCTTGATGCTCTGTTCGAGTTCATGGGATTGATCTTCTTTTCGACGCTCGGCTGGGAAATTCTGACTCTTGCCTTTGAAAAGACGAGCGGCGGCGAAACCACGTCCGTCCTGCATATTCCGTTGTTCATTCCCATGATGTTCTTCGGTTTCTGCATGTCTGTCTTTGCGCTGACGCTGCTCATCAAGACGCTGCGCTGCTTCCGCGGTCTGGTGCGGAACGGTCTTGCCTGGTTCATTCCGCTGATTCTGGCCATTACCGTGTTCGTGGCTCTTCTTCCGTGGATTCTGGAATACGCGGGCATCTTCCCTTCGCGTGCCCAGCTCGGCGTATTCGGCATCCTTTTCTTCATGCTCGTGCTGTTCATCGGTTTTCCCCTCGGTTACGCCATGGGTATTTCCGGATTCATCGGACTGCTCTGCCTGCGGCCCGACGTCATCACGCATTTCAACACCCTGAGCATGACTTCCTACAGCTCGGCTTTTTCCTCCACGCTCGCCGTGGTGCCGCTGTTCTGTCTCATGGGTGAGCTGTCTCTGGTTTCGGGCATAAGCGCCGACATGTTCAAGGCGGCCCGGATCTGGATGGGACGCACTCCGGCGTCTCTCGGTATCGCCAGCATCATCGGTTGTGCCGGTTTTGCCGCCATCTGCGGCGACAGCCTGGCCTGCGGCGTGACCATGGCTTCCGTGGCTCTGCCGGAAATGCGCAAGCACGGGTATAACCCCGCCTTCTCGTGCGCCACGCTGGCCTGCGGCGGTACGCTGGGCGTGCTCATTCCTCCGAGTCTGAGCTTCATCATCTACGCCATCGTTACGGAAACCTCCACCGGAAGACTGTTCATGGCCGGCGTCATACCTGGTCTCATCCTGTCTTCCATGTTCATTCTTGTTCTGCTGATCACGGCGCATCGGCATCCCGAACTTCTGCCCCGCGGTGAGCGCTATTCCATGAAGGAAAAGTTTGCCTCCCTTTCCGGCATCCTGCCCATCCTTCTGCTCATCGTCATCATCATGGGCGGTATTCTGGCCGGTTTCTTCAGCGCAACGGAAGCAGGCGCCATCGGCTCCGTGGCCGTGTGGCTCTTCTCTCTGGCGGCTCGTCGCATCAGCTGGCAGCAGACGAAGGAATGTCTGGTGAACACGGTGTACATTGCAGGCAAGCTGCTGTTCATCCTCATGTGTGTGTCGCTGCTCGGTGTGGTCATTGCCTATACCCGCCTTACCGTGACGCTGGCACAGTATGCAGCCGGACTTGACGTCGACCGCCATGTCATTCTTCTCGTCATCGTGGCGTTCTACATCGTCATGGGCTGCATGATGAACGTGCTTCCCCTGCTGCTGCTCACGCTGCCCACCATCTTCCCCACCATTCAGGCTCTGCAGTTCGATCCTGTCTGGTTCGGTGTCATCATCGTGCTGCTGACGGAAATGGCCGTGATCACTCCGCCCGTGGGCATCAACGTGTTCGGCATCAGTTCCATGGCCAAGGATATTCCCATGGGCGCCATTTTCCGGGACGTATGGCTGTTCTTCCTCTGCATCGCCTTCCTGATTCTTCTTCTCACCATCTTCCCCCAGAGCGCTCTCTGGCTGCCCAACCGATTCTTCTAAGACTCCTTCACGAGAAGGTAACCCATAACGAAGGATGGATACCATGAAAAGACCTCTGCTTCTTTCCCTGCTGGCTCTGTCTCTCCTGTGTCCTGCAAGCGCCGGTGCCGCGGAACGTCCCTATGAACTGACGTTCACCAGCGAAGGTTATCGTGAAAACCATGTGGTGTATCAGAATGTGTGGGAACCCTGGATCAAGGAAGTGGAAAAGCGCAGCAACGGCCGTCTGAAAATCGTGTTCTACAGCCCCGGCTCGATCTGCACTTCCAAGGAAGTTCCTGATGCCGTCGTGAAGGGCCGTGTGGACATCGGTCACAGTCTGTTCGGCGCCAACCCCGGTCTGTACGGCTATTCCGATACGGGTGAAGCCAATATTTCCGGCAAAAGCAGCCTGGCTGCCTCCATGGGCTTCTACAACTACGTCATGAAGAACGACTGGGTGAAGGCGGAGCTGGACAACAGCAATACCAAGCTGCTGACCATCTGGAGCACCGGTCCCATGATGCTTACGTCCAAGGAACCCATCACCAAGGTTGATGATCTGAAGGGCAGAAAGATCAACTATCATATTTCCGGAGCCGATCAGCTCATCACCACCTTCGGCGCAGTACCGATCTTTGTGGCCCCTCCGGACATCTACATGAGCATCCAGCGCGGTCAGACCGACACCTCTCTCATGGCTCTGACCATTCTGAAGCCCTTCAAGCTCTATGAAGTGCTCACCGAAATCCTGAACTATCCCATCGCTCCCGGTTATCATTACATGGTCATGAACCGTTCCGTGTGGGATTCGCTTCCTGCCGATCTGCAGAAGATTCTGGAAGAAACCACCGGTGAAGTCATGTCCAAGAACATCGGCGTCACCGTTGATGCCAGCATCAAGGATTCCGTGGACTACGTGCTTTCCAACGGAAAGTGCCGCATGAATGAAATGTCTCCTGAAGAACAGGCCAAGATGGCGAAGTTCCTGGAACCCTTCAAGCAGAACTGGATTGCTGCCATGGAAAAGCGCGGCCTGAATCGTGCCAAGGAAGCCATAGAACTCTTTGAAAAGAGCATGGAAGAAGCCAACGCGAAGTACGGTGCCGACTGATCTCCGGCATCGGACCGGTGTCTATCGGCAGAATGGACGTAGTCTTCTTTTCGTTGAAGACTCGAGTTTCCTGACGGGATGACCGTCAGGGAAAAAGAAATCAAAAGCGGATCCCGTTCTCGGAGCGGGATCCGCTTTTGCGTCTTCCTGTCGGGAAAAGCTCTCTCCGATGGTTCTGGAGAGAACAAGTCCGGAGACTGCATGAAAAAAACGCCTCGCTGGGGCTGCTATTGACCGGCATCCTCGATTTTCAGGCGTTCCAGAAGTCCGGCAATGCTTTCCTGCACAAGTCTTTCCGAGGAACGCATGCTTCTGGGATAGATGAACCAGATGCGACCGGGCATGGGAAAATCCTTGACGTCCTTGGCGCACAGTCGCTGTGCCCAGCCCCCGGGCGACCGCAGAACGCTGCGGGGCAGAACCGCCGCTATGGTTGCATCCATGGAGATGAGCCGAAGCAGATTTTCCTGTTCGGGAATATGGATGATCCCCGACGGGGAGAAATATTTGCAGATATCCCGATAGACGAAATACTGGTCCCTTTTGGGGTTGAAGGCCAGACGGAGTTCGGCCAGTTCCCGGAACGTCAGTATGGGAAGATCGGCGAAGGGATGGGACTTGTTGAGAATGACGACGCAACCGTCCTCCGGGCCCTCCATGTAAGTCATGTCGTTTTGTGCAAGACGTACGCGATAGGTGCTTTCCACTCGTTCGTTGACGCAGGTAATGAGTCCCAGCATGCGCTGATCCACGACGGTATGGAACACCTGCTCCACGAAGGATTCGTGCAGATTGAAATAGATATGGGGGTACAACTCCTTGACCTGTATGACGACCTGGGGCACCAGCCAGCGCATCAGCGTGGTGGATGATCCGAGCTTGACCATGACGGTATCCTTTTCCGCATGATCCCGGGACAGAGAACGCCATTTATGAATCATTTCTCCCAGCCCGCGGGCGTCCTGGAACACGATTTCTCCGTTCTTGGTAGGGCGTACTCCCGAAGGAGAACGTTCCAGCAGAGCGTATCCCAGTTTCTTTTCCAGCGCCGCGACTCCGGCGCAGAGGGCCTGCGGACTGACGTCCAGCTTACGGGCCGCTCTGTTCAGTGACTTGCACTCCACGGCCTGGACAAAATACTCAAGATAACGAAGCTGCATGTCTGCTCCTTGCTGATGAATCAGCTCCGATACCGTGCTATCTTTCTGGTATCAAATAATTTTTTATACCACTATCATATCATGGTCAATAGATGGGCGAGGCAGAAGCTCGTATAAGGATAATACAAGCTGAACTTGAACGCATCATCCGAGGAGGAACATATGTCCAAGCCGCTCTATCTGGAGAAGTATCCCCATCTTTTTCAGCCGCTGACCGTAGGCAAGAAGAAACTTGTCTACAAAAACCGCATCATGGTCGGTCCCATGCAGGTTTCCGGCGCCTATTCTACCGACGCCAACGGTACCATCAATGACTATGGCGTGGACTATTACACCGATCTTGCACGGGGCGGCTATGCCTCCTGCGCCGTTCCTGTGGAAGTGCCCAGCCACAGCGCCCATTTCGGTACCATTCGTCTTGATGAAAAGTCCAAGGGCTTCACGTTCATGCATATTCTGCAGCGTTCCGTTCATGCCTTCGGCATGAATACGGCCTGTGAAATTTATCATCCCGGTATCTGCGCTCTTGCCGGTACCTGCGACCTCATGGGTCCGAGTTCCTTCATGTACAACGGCCGCATGGTCCGTGAAATGACGGAAAAGGACATGGAAGACGTGGCTCAGATGTATGTCACCGCAGCTGCGGACGCCAAGCGTGCCGGTTTCGACGCCATCATGCTTCATTACGGTCACGGCTGGCTCATGAACAACTTCCTGTCTCCCCTGAGCAATCATCGTACCGACCAGTACGGCGGTTCGGTGGAAAACAGAGTGCGTTTCCCGCTCATGGTGATCAAGCGTATCCGTGAAGTCGTGGGCGACTCCATGGTCATTGAAATCCGCATGAACGGCAACGACAGGGCCGAAGGCGGCATCACTCCCGAAGATGCGGCTCAGCAGGCACTCATCATGGAAGAATACGTGGATATGTTCCACGTGTCCTGCGGCACCAGACTGGATGCCCATGCCCGTCCCAAGATGCATCCTACCTGCTTCGTCACTCCCGGCCACAACGTGGACGGCTCCGTCGCCCTCAAGAAGGCCGGCATCAAGAAGCCCGTCGGCGTCATCGGATCCATTCATAATCCCGAACTGGCGGAAAGCATTCTGGCCGAAGGCAAGGCCGACTATATTCTGATGGCCCGTCAGGCCATTGCCGATCCTGAATGGGTCAACAAGGTCCGTGCCGGCCGTGAAAAGGATATCCGTCCCTGCATTCACTGCGACTTCTGCGTGGACGGCGGTCGCCGCAACGCTCTGACGACGGAAGTAACCATTCTTAATGATGCTACCTTCGACAACCGCTGCTCCGTGAACCCGCTGGTCGGTCAGGGCAGTGCCCGTGTACGTGCCTTCCGCTTCAACGGCCGCAAGCGCGTGGCCGTCATCGGCGGCGGTATCGCCGGCATGCAGGCCGCCATTGCCGCGGCCGACAAGGGACACGACGTCACCCTCTTCGAAAAGCGTGCCTTCCTCGGCGGCCAGACGGCCATTTACCCGGAACATCTGTGGTTCAAGAAGGAAATTCACGCCCTGCGTGAATACTTCATCCATCAGGTTCGTCAGCGTGAAGCCATCAAGATTCTTCTGGAGTCCGAAGTCACGGCAAGCATGATTTCCGAAGCCAACTACGATGCCGTCATCGTGGCTGTCGGTGCGGAACAGGCTGTTCCTCCCATTCCGGGCATTCATGGCGATAATGTGGTCATGGCCTGGGATGTCTTCAGCAACGAAGAGAAGATGGGCGCCAACATCGTCATCGTGGGCGGCGGTTCCGTCGGTTGCGAACTCGGTATTTCCCTGGCCGAAAAGGGCAAGAAGGTCACCGTGCTGGAAATGGGCCACTTCTTTGCTCCCAAGTCGGAAATCGCCGAACGTATGAGCCTTGAGGAACACATGAACAAGAACGGCGTGGATGTCCATGTGGATACCATGTGCACGGAAATCACCCCTGAAGGCGTTGCCGCCGTCGACAAGGAAGGCAACAAGAAGTTCTTCAAGGCAGATACCGTGATCATTTCCGCCGGTTCCAAGCCCCTTGCGGAACTCCGTGACTCGTTCCAGGGCACGGCCTTCGACGTGATCAATGCCGGTGACTGCATGGGCCCGGCCAATATCCGCAATGCTACCGACACCGGCTGGTGCGCCGGAAACGTCATCTGATTGAGGATGATCTGAACTGAAAAAGAGGGGGAATACTTCCCCCTCTTTTTTTGGTTAAAAGAAAACCCCCAGCTAGGCTGGGGGTTCCCGAAAACTTATA
>JAXVQY010000291.1:0-7079 GCA_037303805.1 bacterium
GGGCCACGGCCTCGCCGATGGCCAGCAGCAGATCCTGCGTGGACATGCGTTCGTGTTGAACGAGAGTATCTATGGAAAACATGACGTTGCCTTTCTTTGATGAGGTTCCGGGAAGAGGCCGTTATTGCCGGGCACGGGGCGCAGTATGCGTAGATTGTCTAGCAGGCGTAGGCTATGCCCAGCTTTTCCGCCACGGCGTGATCGGTGGCGACCAGTGCGTCGGAGCGGCCTACGGGCAGGGAGCTGTTGCCGATGGGAGCCATGAGCTTGCGCAGTTCGCTGTCGAAAGCAAGCATGTAGTCCACGATGGCCTGTGCCCCTCTGTCCACATCGAGACGCGCCACGAGACGCGGATCCTGCGAACAGATGCCGTTGGGGCACAGACCAGTGGAACAGTTGTTGCAGCGGCCCTGTTCGTTGCCCACGCATCCGAGCAGCTGGATGAGGAGCTTGCCGACGAACACGCCGTTGGCGCCGAGGCATATCATTTTGAAGGCATCCGCGGCCGCATTGCCGGTGAGGCCCACGCCGCCGCCGGCCCAGAGGGGAATCTGTCCCTGAAGGCCCTGACGCACGGCGGCAAGGTAGCAGTCGCGCAGCTTGGACACTACGGGATGGCCGGTATGATCAAGGGACACCTCGTTGGCCGCACCGGTGCCTCCCTGGATGCCGTCGATGAAGAATCCGCCGCATATCTTGTAGGGATCGCGCAGCAGGTTGTTGTACACCGATACGGACGTGGCCGAGGCCGCGCACTTGATGGCCACGGGCACACGGAAGCCGAAGGCCGCGTTGAGGGACAGGTGCATTTTCTGCACGGATTCCTCAATGGAGTAGAGGCCCTGATGGTTCGGCGGAGAGTGCAGGGTGGACTTCGGAACGCCGCGGATGGCCTGGATGTGCGGGGCCACCTTGGAGGCGGGCAGCAGTCCGCCGTCGCCGGGCTTGGCGCCCTGACCGATCTTGATGAGCACACCTGCGGGATCCACCTTCATGCGGGGCAGCGCCTTGACGATGCGGTCCCAGCCGAAGTGACCGGAGGCAATCTGAATGATGAAATATTTGAGTTTGTCGGACTCCATGAGTCTGACGGGCATACCGCCTTCGCCGGAACTCATGCGCACGGGCATGCCGCACTCCTCGTTGAGATAGGCTGCGGCCATGGCAATGGCTTCCCATGCACGGGTGGAGAGCGCGCCGATGGACATGTCGCTGAAGATGAGCGGATAGATCCAGTTCACCGGCGGCGTGTGTCCGGTCTTGACGAGCTTGCCGTCCTTGACCTGCAGTTCCATGGCAAGATCGCGGGAGGGAAGAACGCGGCCGAGAGGTGCGCGCACGTCGAAGGTGTGGCGTTCCGAGTCGAGCGCAGGGTCGGTCATCTGGCTGATGCGTCCCACCACGATGGCGTCGAGGGTGCGCTGCGTGTTCAGGTTTGTACGGCCGCCGCGGCGGATGGGGCCGTTCACACGTCCGATGACGGGCACGCGCTGGTCGGGATTGCGCTCGGGATGAATGGCGTCGTTGGGGCAGACCTTGGCGCAGAAACCGCAGCCTACGCACTGATGGGCAAGGTCGGTCTTCTGACGGATGACGGGGCGGGCGACATGCTTCTTTTCCGGATCCGGCCAGGGCTTGGAGGAAATCGTGAGATCCTGGCGCATCATGCGCACTTCAATGGCGTTCTGCATGCACTGGGCCACGCAGCTGCCGCACATGGTGCAGCGCGTGGGATCATAGCGGATGATCCAGCGCAGATCGTCCGTGCAGGTATCAAGAGCCTTTACTGTCTGCATATATGCACCCTCAGGTCGTTGTCGACGACGATGGTTTCCCTTTCGCCGGGATAGATGTCGGTAGAGGCGTCACGTTCGGGCATGACGGCGTTGAGTCCGCAAACCTCGGAAGATATGGCCAGCATGTCCTTGGTACGGCCCACCACTACGGGACGGAGCTTCTTGGAGTCGCAGCAGGTCATCATGCGACCGTCGGGCAGCATGGCGATGATGGCGTTGGGGCCGTTGATTTCGAGGTGTGCCAGGGTTTCGCGGATGATGCGCAGAACGTCGGCATCTTCGCGCTTGTCGATTTCCGCAAAGGGCAGAGGGGTGATGACGTGCTTGTAGTATTCGATGGGCCACTTGAGCTCATGGAGCACGTAGTGCAGGCTGTAGAGCAGGCACTGCGAGTCGGATTCAAAGCCGGTGTAGCCGCGATGCAGGGACTTCTGAAATTCCCTGTTCTTGGTGTAGAACGTATTTTCACCGTTGGCGCAGAGGGTGTAGCCCTGAAGGAAGAAAGGATGGGCCGCATAACGCACGATGTCGTAGTTCGTGTTCTGTCGGCACTGGGTGACGATGTTCTTCGCCAGCAGAGGGCAGCTGTCGTCCCACAGACGGAAGTAGGTAGCGATGTCGCGCGGATCACCTATTTCCTTGAGGGTGAGCGTGTCGGGCCAGAAGGAGTAGACGAAACCCTCTTCGTGTTCTTCCAGCATGGAGCGCAGGGCGAGACGGGTATCGAGCAGAAGGGCGGCCTTTTCCTCGTCGCTGCTGTAGCGATAGTGGGGCGGGTAGTCGTACACACGGAACAGGTAACGTTCCATGGGACGGATATCCAGACCGGGACGGGCGTCGTATTTGGGCGTCCAGCTGAAAAGCAGGGAAAAATGATGTTCGGCCATGTAGTCGTCGACGGCGCGCATACCCTCACGGGTACAGGCGGCGGAGAGCAGAGGCCTGTCCTTCCATTCGGCGAAGGGCCCGGCCAGATCCTGCATGACCATGGCGAAGCCGGAATTGTCGTGCCCTTCCTGCTGCGGAAGCATGAGTTCGAGCGCGGTGCGCGGCCCGACGGGCGTTAAGCTCTTTATCGACCCTATTCTGCACATGTTGTTTGTCCTCGATATCCCCGGCCGTTCACCGGAACGATAACGGCCTGCGATGCGTATTTGTACTGCGCCATCCGTTTGAGAGGGGCAGACCGGCCTGTGCAGTCTGCCCCTTTGCGACATGGCTCTGTTTTCGGAGGCGGGAGAGTCCGCAGAAATCTATCGACTCCTGCGGCGTCTCCCGATCAATGTGTCCACATGAGTTCGGCGTAGCTGGGCATGGGCCAGTCGGAACCGGCCATGATGGATTCCAGCTTGTCGGCAAAGCTGCGGCATTCGTTCATGGCGGGGAGCACTTCGTCACGGGCGATGAAGGCAGCCTTTTCCGCTTCCGAGGCGTCGGCGAGAACCATGCGCTTTTCATCAAGGGTGCGCAGGGCCTGCATGAGGCTTTCGGTAGAAGAAGCGAGAAGTTCCAGATAGGAAGTTTCCGTCGCAGGAACCTTGCCCATGGCCGCACGGGTACGATTCACCATTTCGGCGGCCGCGCTCTGAGCCTTCATGGCGGCGGGCACGATGAGCGTGCGTCCCATGCGGCTTGCCGTGGCGGCTTCAATGCCTATGGTCTTGGCGTAGTTCTCGAACAGAATTTCCTGACGGGAGAGGCATTCGCGTTCGGTGAGAATACCCTGACGGGAGAAGGTCTCCAGAACATCGGCATCGCTGTAGTGTTCAAGGGCCTGCACGGTATTCGCATAGTTGGGCAGACCGCGCTTCGCGGCTTCCACGGGCCATTCTTCGGTGTAGCCGTTGCCGTTGAACACGATGGGGGCATGTTCGGTGAACAGGTCGGTAAGAAGGCTCTGTACGGCGCTGTTCAGTTCCTTGCCGGCGGCAACGTCGGCTTCGAGACGGTCGGCGATGTCTTCAAGGGCGCAGGCCACGGCGGCGTTGATGGCGATGTTGGCCGGAGCAATGGACTGCGAGGAACCCACGGCACGGAATTCGAACTTGTTGCCGGTGAAGGCGAAGGGGCTGGTTCTGTTGCGGTCGGAGTAGTCGCAGGGCATGGGAGGCAGAACGTCCACGCCGATGTTCAGCGTAGGCTTGGCCTTCTTGGTGCAGGAACCGTCGCCGGTGAAGGAGCGGACCACTTCGGCAAGCTGATCGCCGAGATACACGGAAATGATGGCCGGCGGCGCTTCGTTGGCACCGAGTCTGTGATCGTTGCCGGCACCGATGGTGCCGAGGCGCAGTACGGCGGAGTGCTTATGCACGGCGCGCAGCACGGCGGCGAGGAAGACCAGGAACTGTGCGTTGTCCTGCGGGGTGTCGCCGGGCTTGAGCAGGTTGTTGCCTTCGGAGTCGGAGAGCGACCAGTTGTTGTGCTTGCCCGAACCGTTCACGCCTTCGAAGGGCTTTTCATGCAGCAGGCACATGAAACCGTGACGCGGTGCAATGTGACGCATGAGGTTCATGACGAGCATGTTGTGATCGGTGGCGATGTTCACCTTTTCATAGAGAGGCGCAAGCTCGAACTGTGCGGGGGCCACTTCGTTGTGACGGGTCTGGGCGGGAATGCCGAGGCGGTACAACGTGTGCTCGAGGTCTTCCATGAAGGCCATGACACGGGAGGGAATGGCGCCGAAATAATGGTCTTCCATTTCCTGACCCTTGGGGGTGGTGGCACCGTACAGCGTGCGGCCGGTCATGATGAGGTCGGGACGCTTGGCGGCAAGTTCCTTGTCTACGAGGAAATATTCCTGTTCGGGGCCGACCTGGGCATCCACATGAGTGGCACGGGTGTTGCCGAACAGGCGAAGGATGCGCAGAGCCTGACGGGAAACCGCGGATGCGGAACGCAGCAGAGGAACCTTGCGGTCGAGAGCTTCACCCGTATAGGAATAGAACATGGTGGGAATATGCAGGGTGTGGCCGATGAGGAAGACCGGAGAGGTGGGGTCCCAGGCCGTGTAGCCGCGCGCTTCGAAGGTGGAGCGCAGGCCGCCGGAAGGGAAGCTGGAGGCGTCCGGTTCACCGGAAAGCAGCGTCTTGCCCGAGAAGGAACTGATCATCTTGCCGTCGACGGGCTGGAGAAAGGCGTCGTGCTTTTCAGCGGTAAGTCCGGTGAGAGGATGGAACCAGTGAGTGTAGTGGGTGGCTCCGCGGGAAACGGCCCAGTCCTTCATGGCATTGGCCACGGTACCGGCAATGGCGGGATCGAGGCGGGTACCGTTCAGAATGGTCTGCTCAAGATTCACATACACATCGTGCGGCAGATGCCGGCACATGGTATCGAGCGTGAATACATCGCAGCCGAAATATTCATCGTCATGCCCTGGCGTGGTGGAACTTGACATGTTTGTTAACTCCTTTTGGAAAGGCTTCATTGCTTTTTCTGTCATTGGTATAGCAAGAAGCGTGCCAAAAGCGAATATATTAATATAACATATTAAAATATAATAATAAATTAATTTTGCCCCCGTATGACAAATTTTATGAAAATAATATTTTCTACCAAAACGTAGAAAAATAAACCATCCAAAAATAGACAAAAATGTTATTTTTGCAGGATTGTTCTAAAAATATCTTTTTATGTAAGATAGTTATGATTAAAAATGAAAAAATCTACATTTTGGTTGATTTAAGAGGGGACACAATGGTACCGCTCCGGGATATTACGGGGGCAAGCAGTATTTTCTACGTAAAGGTAGAAAATACTGCTGCCATGAAAAAGCTTCCCGGAGAAGGCGGCAGAACGCATCCGATCGCGCAACGCAGGAATTTCGTCGATATGTTTTCTTTTTCCGGACCGTTACGTAATGGTTTCAAGGAGAAATCCGTCTGCGGCAGAACGGTGGACAATAAAGGCCTGCAAGATTTTTCCGTGCTGAAAGCAGTGAAGGAGAGCGGGATTCGGTGGAGGCGTATCCGGACGATTTTGCTGCGGAAACGGCGCATGAGCGAGTTTTCTTCGTCAGGACGGCCGTCTTGCACTTGCCGTCTGATTTGGAAATACGATATCCGAAAAGTCATGAACGACAAGATGTTATCTCCAAGCTCTCTGCGGGAGGGCGGCAGTCGTTCTTGTCGGAGTCTGTTTTTTTTCGTACCATGAAGCTCTGAAAAACTGTTGAGGTGAGTCATGACCATTCGCTGTCCGCGCTGCAAGAGTTCCGACGTATGCAGGGATAATCGCTACCGTGTCCTCGGCACTGCGGCCGGTGGAGCAGGCGGTGCGGCGGCCGGGGTGTCAGGCATCAGTGCCGGTGCTGCCGCTGGGGCTGCCATAGGCTCCGTTTTTCCCATCATCGGATCGGCCATCGGTGCGCTGGCCGGAGGTCTGGTGGGCGCCGTGACCGGTGCCGCCTCCGGAGCAACGCTGGGCAACAAGGCGGGGCATGCCATGGACAACAAGTACAACAGGCATCTTTATCGCTGCCGCAAGTGCGGCAAGCTCTTTGCGGCATAGTTTTTCGCTTGTCTTCCTTTCGTACCGGGGCAGTTCACGGGGCAAGTTGGGACTCTCCCGTGTTTGCCGTCCATACGCTTGCCGTGCGGAAAGGCGAGTCGTCCTTTTCCGGGAGTATTTCCGGCGGGCGTTCTTTCGTGGTTTTTCGGACCTCATGACTCCGGACTTTCATGAGGCATAAAAAAGAGCGGGAGGAGCAGAAGCTCCTCCCGCTTTCGGGGAATGCGCACGGGCGGGAAAGTGGGGAATCCCGGCGCAGGGAAACGACGCCGCCCTGGTGTCGTTTCCTTATATCGTGTTATCAGCAGAAGATGGACACGCCGGTCTGATACTTGGTGTCTTCCACCAGAATCTTGATGTCGTACTTGCCGGAGAGGCCTTCCTTGCTGATGTTCTGCTTGATGACGCGGTCGTCATCTTCCAGGTAGGCGCCGGAACACATGGCGAGGTGGTAGGAGGCGGCGGTGTTGATGAAATAGCCGCGGGTTTCCTTTTCGCCCTCGAGCAGCACCATGACCAGGGAGCCGCGGGCAAAGCGGCCGTGGAAGACGATGCGGTCTTCATCTTCTTCGATGTTCACCTGATGCCAGGAGTCGATGACTTCCTGGGATTCGGGCACGTCGGGAATGGTATCGAAGGTGGGGGTCACATCCAGATGACCGAGGAGCTTTCCTTCTCCGAAGGCGGCGTTGTCGCCGTCATGATACGGGAAGAGTTTTTCGGCGCGGTAGAAGTTGCCGTCCACTTCCATGGAGTACATGACCACACCGTCCTTCT
>JAXVQY010000292.1:0-7377 GCA_037303805.1 bacterium
GTATTCGGTCCAGGATGCGCCAAATGCAAGGAAACGGAACAGATTGTGCGTGAGGCTGTGGAGGCCTCCGGTCGTTCGGCCACAGTGGAAAAAATCACGGATCTTCGTGAAATGATGGCGGCGGGCGTGCTGAGCACTCCGGCAGTCTCCATAGACGGCACCGTAGTCAGCACGGGTCGCGTTCCCACCAAAAACGAAATCATGAACTGGATTGCCGTGCCCGATGCCAATGTGAAAGACGGCTGCGGCTGCAGCTGCTGCAAAGGATAAACTGTGAAAGACGGCGCAGAGCAAAGGCTCTGCGCCGTACCGGCCTCACCCTGTCGAATCAATGGACAGGGACATTGTGAGTCCGCTTTCTGTCCTCACGGATCGGAGGCGGAATTTTTTATGGAAGTGACCGATTCAATATGATGAAACCGTTTACCATTTTCTCAGTGTAAAAGCAGAGGAACCATACGGGTCAGACAGAAATTTTCCGCTCTTCGGCAAAGGCCGACAAGTATCAGTGACGCGGCCATGGAAAGAAGTGTCAGACTGAAAAAGACGGTAACGGGAGGCCATTGCAGCAGTTCATCTTTAAAAAACATGGCGACGTTTTCCACGATAAGAAGATGGGAAAGAAAAAGCATGTACGAAGAGCCGGTGACTTTTTCAAAAAACTTCAGGGACAGGAAATGCAGAAAGAATTCCCGGTGTCGGCAGAGCACAGCAACAAGGACGGAAAACACGGGAACGAAGTCGCAGCACTGTTCACCGTTGCTGCCGTGGCCGATAAGCCAGATGGCATAGATTAGACAGACGGCTTCCAGACAGATGACGAAAAAGCTGTTCAGGCGGTCCAGATAAGCCATAAGCCGGTATGTCACCATACCTGCGCACAGCCCCAGGAGCGTACGAAGCACACTGCCCGAAAAGATGCCGAAAAACATGGGAGCGGAATTGAGCGACAGGCTGCGGGGCACATTGATGATGAAGAAGTAACTCAGCAGCAGAATCAGCGGAACCGCAAAGGCATAAAAGGATCTGCCGAAAAGAAGCAATAATCCGAACAGCAGAAGACCGATCCAGAACAGCGACGAAATGAACCATGCGTCACGGACCATACTTTCCACGCCGCAGAAGTTGCCGAGCATGAGGAGATCGGGCAGCAGAAATTTCCATGGCGCAGGCTGATGCAGTGCCAGGCGGACGATCACGGTCAGCACAAGTACGAAGAGAAATTCCGGGTACAACCTGCGCAGTCTGGAAAGGGCGAAACTCCGCAGCCCGTCCACGGGATTCAGGTCGCCCTGCTCTGCTAAACGCATATACGAGTGCATCATGAGCACGCCGGAAATGACGAAAAAACCGTCCACCGCCAGATACGTGCCCAGCAGAAATCCCATTTCCCCTTCCGCCATGTAAAAATTGACGAAAATATGATGCACCACGATGAGCACTGCCAGGATGTAGCGCAGAGAGTCCAGAGACGGAATTCGCTTCACGGCCGCTCCTCCACGATATTCCGCACGCGGGCAAAAAATTTCAGGGTGATGTCCCGGGATTCCTCCAGAAATCCGGGGAAGGCTCGTGAAGCCTGCACATCGGCTTCCAGATCGCCGGACCAGACCACGGGCTTATGTCGGAGCCAGCGGAACTTACTGGAAAACGGCTTGTAGAGAATGACTTTTTTCCCCATGAGCATGCCCCAGTAAGCACAATGATAGGTATTGGTCACCAGCACTTCGCTGCCGGCAATGAAATCGAGAATAACCTCCAGCCTGTCCTTGTGCGTAATTTTCTCGAAAGGCAGCTCTATGTCGTATTCCTGATGGCTGATGAGTCCTATGCGACGGCGTGTTTCCTGTCTGCGTTCCAATCCTTTCATCATGCAGGAGACGTCGGGGCAATAACTCTGCCCAGGATAATCGTAGTCCCGTACCGAAAGCAGTCGAAAGCGTTCGTACTCCACCTGCCAGTAGAGCTGCCTGTCCTCGTGGGTATTGTGCCCTACTCCCCATGCGATCACATTGCGGCAGACGTAGCAGAGGCGGTTGATGGTCTCCTGAAAACCGTCGAGACAGTCGAACAGTCCGCCTCCCCCAAGAATGACGATATCGTCATGGCGTATGGCAGAAAACTGCACGTCCCAGATATTGTGAATCATGCAGGGAAACTGATCGAAGTAGTCACTGAAATAAAAGTAGGGGCAGCAGTTCATGTCACCCCGATTTCGGAACTCCACACAATGTACGAAATGCACGGTACGTCCGCAGCGGGAAAGACGGCGTTCCACGTCATCCAGTCTGCGTGTCAGCGTCTCGACCGAAACCGTGCCGGATCGTCTCAGAAACGGCAGAAAGTCAATCATGGCAGTCCGTCACCTTGATAAAGGGAATGAACGAAAACAGATAATGCCTGCGGACGTTTCGATGGAAGCGGATACGGTACAGCGGCAGGAAATCGAAGAGGTAGTATTTCTTTTTTTTCAGTTCCCGGTCTTCCCGGGCGACGATCCGATCGAAGTGATCCAGTGCACCGAGAACGTTATGCGGATCCACACGGGTTCTGTCGAAGTCGCTGCCGCCCAGCTCCAGCCAGTCCAGATGCGTACGGAACCACTCAGGAAAAGCGTTGCAGACGTTGACGTCGCGCCAGACCTTTCGTTCACTGCCGAAATGCACGATACGGGCTGTTGATGCCTCGTTACGCCATGAAATGCACTGCCACTGCTCAAGGGGCATCAACCTAGGATGCAGACCGAAGTGCTGTACCATGAGCGCAATAACGGCCTGATCCGGATTCACAAGGCGGTCGGCGTACTGCACGGCCTTTTCATACAGCCATGCATAAATTTTCCGGTAGGGAAGAGAATCATCCGCCAGCATGACTGCCGTGCACAATCCCTCGACATCCATGTCGTACCCTTCCACAGGACGGGAAAACTGATCCTTCACGCGCCAGGGCGTATCGGGGCTGAGACCGAAGGGCGCGTACTGTGTTATGGGAGAAAGATCTCGCTGTACGGAAATATCCGCATCCAGCCAGACCGCACATTCGTATTCGTCAAGCAGAGAAAAAACCTCAAAGTGACAAAAACACATGAGCGCCTTCCGGGAACGGAAACGGGAGCCTTCCGGCATGCGCTCCAGCATGATGTTCACAAAATCTTCCGGCAGAGAAAAAGATCGTACATGCACATGCGGTACGGCTTCGAGAGCCTTTCTGTCGTTTTCCGGAAGATCGGAGCAGAACACAACGACGTCGTAGTCCCGATTTTTCATGTGCCGGTACAGACTCAGGGCAACGTTGCCCGCCGCAAAGGCGAGATCGGGCGTAATTCCCAGAAGAAAAGCCAGATTTTTTTTCGGCTTGTCCATTCATGCCTCCCTGTGCACGGTCAGACAGATCAGCCGCCCGGAAGGTATGAAGTTCTCCGGGACGTACGCGTTCAAAAGAGGCCGCAGTTCGGCCGGACATACAAGTCTGCCGCCGTCTCCGAGTATCCGGAACGCCTCCTCCAGCGCGTATTCCGGATGTTTCCCCTGTGGACGACTGAAATACACCACTTCAAAGGCTCCGTCGGAGGCGGGAATGTTGTAGGGTGAGGCGTATTCGAAGCTCATCCGAACACCGGAACCGTCCGGAGGCGCAGAAGTCCCGGCCCTGACGTCATCGTACACGGTCACGTCCATGTCCGACGGCCAGACTGCCGTATCTCCTCCTATGAGTGCCGCCTTGCCTCCGGTACAGGCTTCTGCAAGGCGGTTGATGGTCATGACCGTCACACTCCTGCGGGAAGTCTTTTTCAATATATCCTCCGCCCGGGCAAACACCTCGTCGGGCCTGAGCTCCGTCATACAGGCATGCGTGCCCAGCAGACAGGCATCGGTCCAGCGTGGGACGACCCACTCGCAGGGCTGCGGACAGCCGCGACTGCGCAGATTCACGTTTTCCCCGTAACCGAACACTTCCGGTGACGTAGGACCGAACAGGACCAGCGACCGTCCCTGAAGTGCATGGCGCAGATGTACAAGACCGCCCTCAACGTCGATGTGCAGACGCGCATACTTGAGCAGACACTTGGTCTCTTCCAGACTCGTTTCACCGCGCAGATCGAGATCCGCCTCCACGGAGGGAAATTTTCTGTCCGCCCCGAGCTGCACCAGCACGAAATCCGGAAAACGTTCCCTGAGTCTCCGGACCAGCTCCCGATAATATTCCAGCGGCCAGAGCTTGGGATGCCCCTCCCCGTATTTGCCGTCGCAGGCTCTTGACAGAGTAATGTACGGTCTTTTTTCAAGATCGCAGCGCGCAAGGACATCGAAAGCCGACTCATCCCAGCACATGTAGAACGGGGTCTGCCTGTTCACCGGCAGAAATCCGTGACAATCGGCCTGCTCCAGCCGATTCCTTCCGTGAATGAGAGCGTACTGCGTAAACAGGTTGTCGTTGTATTCTCCTCGAAGCACCTCGTCCGTCAGGCGGCGGCAGTCCGTGCAGAATTCCCAGAACGTACGGGAAAAAGCCTTTGTCTTCTCTTCATCCATACGACACACCACATAGAAGCGCCGGGATACGAGAAACACATCATAGTCATCCGCAGGCTGCGTTTCCTGATAGGGAAAGCAGCCGTCGATGAAGGGAAAGTCACGAAACGCCGCAAAGGAACGACAATAGAAGTGAATGATGACAGGTCCGCGGAAAAGTCTGCGTATGGCCCGGATATAGAGAGTCTGAATAAGAGCGTCCCCCAGACCTCCGCCTTCGGCTATCCCCAGACGAAAAGGCTCTTCTGAAATCGATGACGCCGAATCCTCCGCCACACGATGTTCCGTCCCCCGCTGCAAGAGATACTTCAGGCTGAAAAAGGCCAGGGCAGCCGCGGCTCTGCCGGGTCTGTACGCATATTTCTTCCGGTACCTGTCGAGCCTGTGCTGGGCAAGATCGAAAAAGTCGCTCATGCCCTGACTCCCGACCTTTCCAGCAGCCCGCATAAAACATGCCCGAGGACGAGGTGCATTTCCTGAATATGGTTGGTCTCACTCGAGGGAACGGCCAGACAGATGTCGGCCATCTCCTTCATTTTCCCTCCGCCTTCGCCGGTAAAGGCCACGGTGCGTATGTCCATGCGGCGGGCCAGTTCGAAGGCGCGTATCACGTTGGCGCTGTTGCCGCTGGTGGAAAGGCCGATGAGCACGTCACCTTTCCGTCCCAGGCCTTCAAGCTGGCGGCGGAAAATATCGTCGTATCCGTAGTCGTTGCCTATGGCCGTGATATCGGAGGTATCCACCGTGAGAGACAGTGCCGCCATGGCGCGGCGTTCCATTTTGTAACGCCCCACAAGTTCGGCGGCCAGATGCTGCGACTGCGCTGCGGAGCCTCCGTTGCCGCAGAACAGGATTTTCCCCCCGGAAGCAAGGCTCGCAGCGCAAAGACGTACCGCACTTTCCAGCACAGGCGCCTGGGCCCTGAGTTCCTCCATATTGCGGGCTATGATTTCCAGCTCGTCCGTGATGTACCTGAGCATAAGGCCTCCGTTATCTTCCTGTCGTTCATCATGACCTCAAACACCTGTCCGGCCGACAGGCTTTCCAAAGCCAGACAGGAATCATGCCCGTTCATACAGTGCTGCTGCCAGTCTCTCTGCACCCATTCACAGGGCAGACAGACCGGTGTCCGGAGATTGCAGTTTTCCGGATAGCCGTAAAAGTCCGGATCCGTAGGGCCGAACAGCACCACGGAGGGGCCGCCCCTCAGCCTGTGACGCAGATGAACCAATCCTCCTTCCGGCGAAACATGCACGAGGGAACGACCGAGCAGCTCCGACAAGGTCCGGAAATCCGTGGAGCCGCGTAAGTCGACATCGGCCCGCAGACGACAGTCCGTCGCGCTGCCGAGCTGCACACTGAGCAGCTGAGGAAAGGAGCGGTGCAGTTTATCCAGCAGTTCGTCATACCGCTCCGCCGCCCAGAGCTTGGTACTTTTTCCCTCCGATCCGCTGCCGCGACTCACGGTGAAGAACGGCCTGTTTCCCCAGGCGAACCGCGGATCCTCCGATGCTGTCCGAGGCAGAGATTCATTGCCGTCGCCGGGCTCAAGCGTCCCGCAGGCATAGGGCATATCCACCCTGCGCCCGCGCCGTACCCGTCCGTAGGCCAGCATGTCGGCAAGAAAGCTGTCCTGTTCGCTGAACCAGTGCGCATTGCCGAGCTGAAAGGCCCTGAGAGAGGCCACATACTCCCGCAGACCGGGAGAAGCCAGCCTCAACAGACGTGTTTCATCAGAGAGCTCTACACAGGGTAGAAAAAGGACAGTCAAAACAAGATCATACCTGCGCAGACACGGGCCGGATCGCACGACCTGCACGGACGGAACATCCGCAAAAATTTCCCGAGTCGAGGCTTCATCCAACGGGGTATACACCTCGCCCCTCACAGGTCCGAAGCTGCGGCAGAAGTCCTCAACAAAACGTGCATTGACCAGCACATCACCGAGACCGCCGTCCAGAGCAAAGGCGACGTGAAGTTCCTCATCCGCATAAGGAGAAGAACCGACGGCGGGGAAGCTGAATACATGGCGCAGTCCCCACAACGCCAGATGCAACGCCGCCGTTCCGGGACGGCGGACATAATGTCTGCGACAATGCTCGATATAGCTGCGGGCACTGTCGAAAAAATCCATGGAAGTGCGCATGTTCACCTCCGCATGCGAGCCACGATGCCGGAGGTGGAACAGCCTTCCATACGATCCAGCGTGACGACCTCTCCTCCGTACGAACGGACAAAAGCCGCTTCGGGCCAGTTGTCCCCTTCCCGATAGCCTTCCTTCATGAGAACATCGGGGCGTACGGCCTTCACAAGCGGAAGTGCGCTGTCTCCGTCGAACGGAATCACATAGTCCACCATTTCCAGCGAAGCCAGCAGCAGCGCCCGAGTCTTCTCATCCTGAACGGGACGGTCCGGTCCTTTGAGCCTGCGGACCGAGGCGTCGGAATTGAGTCCCACCACAAGTACATCGCAAAAACGACGGGCCTGAAGAAACGACGAAAGATGTCCGAGATGCATCAGATCGAAACAGCCGTTGGTGAATCCTATCCGCCGTCCCGCCCGGCGCAGCTCTCCGGCCAGAGCCGCAGCCTCATCCACGGTCACAATCTTTCTTTTCATGGTCCAGCGCGGCCCTTCTCCGACTCCTGCTCTACGGGACAGGGAATCCTTGAGTTCCTCAGGCAGCACCCGGGCCGTCCCTACCTTCCCCACCACTATGCCCGCAGCTATATTGGCCAGCTTCATGGCGTCTCGAATATCTGCCCCTGAAGCAAGACTCACTCCGAGAACCGCAAGACTGGTGTCTCCCGCGCCAGATACGTCGCATACCTCCCTTGCCTCCGTG
>JAXVQY010000293.1:0-7367 GCA_037303805.1 bacterium
AGCCATGGCGGAAGAGTGCGTGCAGCGCGGAGACGTGCTTCTCGGCAATCTTCCCTTCGAGCCTGTGGTCACGAGGGCCATGGTGACCCGCAAGGCCTTGACGGAATTCGACAATCCACTGGGTAACAGGCTGAAGGACATGTGGTCGGCCCTTCAGAAGCTGAACGTGCGTCGCTGAAAAAGACGCCTCTACGACCGTTTTCAGGAGTTTTTATATGAGCACCATCATTGCTGTTCCCTCCGCCCTGCCCGGCGGCCTTGACGCCCAGATGGGCATGCACTTCGGCCACTGCGACATCTACACTCTCGTGGAAGTGGAAGACAACAAGATCAAAAACGTCAGCACCCTGGAAAACGTCCCTCATCAGCAGGGCGGATGCCTGGCTCCCGTGCAGCATCTTGCCTCGCACAATGTCAATGTGCTGCTCGCCGGAGGCATGGGTATGCGTCCCCTCATGGGCTTCCAGCAGGCCGGAGTGAAGGTCTACTTTGCAGGTAACCAGCTTACCGTAGGCAGTGCCGTCAACGCCTTCCTCGCCGGACAGCTTCAGCCCTTCAGCATGGAATTCACCTGCGGCGGCGGACACGCCCATTGATGCGGTGCTCCATGGATATACTCGTCGTTTCCACGCGAACGGAACTCTGGCAGTCTCTCCGGTCGCAGTTTGAAAGCCGCGGTGCCTCCATGCGCACGGTCTCTTCGCTCGATGATGCACTGAACGGCATGAAAGAAAGCCGTCCCACACTCGTCGTCCTTGACCTCGATATGGACAGTTCGGCGCTGCGGCATGCCGTGTTCCGGATCCTCTCCGTCGACGCCATGATTCATACCGCAGCCGTCACGACCATGACTCCCGAGAACTTCCACGATGCCATGGAAGGACTCGGCATGCTCACCGGTCTTCCCTCTCTCCCCTCTCCCGCCGACATCGACGCTCTCATGGACGCCCTTGCCAAAGTAACGGGATGACGAAAAAACTATATGCCGGGAAAAGGAACTCTTTCTCAAAAAGAGGTTCCTTTTCCCGTTTTCCGTATTTTCCGGCCTGAATCTGGACTTTTCTGAGCTTCTCAAGAGATATATTTTCCGTATTAAGTTGACAATGGTTTTCACTTTCATTAACTAATGCCTGTCCGACATACGAAGGATGTCCTGGTGCTGCACTCCGAAAACTGCCTTCCGACAGAATCTCGTATTGCGTACTTTTCAGAAATTTCGACCTGTTCTGAAAAATAGTTGAAAAAGAATTTCATTTTTATCAGGAGGACCTCATGTCACAGATGAATCTCCGTCAGCTTGCCCCCGGTCAAAAGGCAAGTATCGTTAAAATCACCGCCTACGGAGAACTGGGCCGCCGTATTCGCGATATGGGACTTGTTCCGGGCATGTCCGTGCAGGTCATAGGACGAGCTCCGTTGCGCGATCCTGTTGCACTGCGCATCGAGGGGTCCACCATCGCGCTTCGCAACAGCGAAGCAGAATACGTTTCCGTGGAGGTACGATGAGCTGTCCCTTCTGTGAAAAACGAGGTACTCCCGGAGATGTCCCGTTTACCGAAAAAGAAAAAAAGACTGGTATCCGCATTGCGCTTGCCGGGAATCCGAACTGCGGCAAAACCACGGCATTCAATGCCTGGACTGGCGCCCATCAGCATGTGGGCAACTATCCCGGCATAACCGTGGAAAAGAAAGAAGGCTGGACGAGCTGCGGGACCCAGAAAGTACTGCTTGTGGACCTGCCCGGCACCTACTCATTGACGCCCTATTCCATGGAAGAGCGCGTGGTACGCGACGTTCTGGCTCCCGAACATGCGGAGGAACGCCCCCGGGGCGTCATCAACGTCATCGACTCCGCCACGCTGGAACGCGGTCTTTTCCTGGCCGTGCAGATACGCGAACTCGGGCAACCTGTGGTACTTGCCTGCAACATGATGGATGAAGCCCGCAAAGCAGGCATGCACATAGATCTCGACAGACTATCCGCGCGATTCGGCGTGCGTGCGGTGCCTACGGTGGCACGTACGGGCGAAGGCCTGGACAAAGCCCTCTCCCTCGCCCTTGAGGAAGCACAGAAGCCCTGTGAACCTCTTGTCATCAGCTACGGCCCGGACGTGGATCCCGCTCTTCTCCGCATGGTGAAAATCATCGAGGAGAAGCAGCTTCTCACCGGTCGCTACCCTGCCCGATGGACGGCACTCAAGCTGCTGGAAAACGACGAAGTCATCCGTGCTCAGGCTTCGGCCGCGGACGGTGCGGCTGTGCGCGAACTTGAAGCCATACGCGATACGCTGGCCGCCCATCTGGCCGATACCCTGGAAACTACGCCCGATGCCATCATTGCCGATTATCGCTACGGTTTCATCAACAGTGCTCTCAAGGACGGCGTAGTCCGCAAGGACAATACGAAAGATCGTCTTGCCCTCACGGATAAGCTCGATAAGGTTCTTACCAACACCATTTTCGGCCCCATCATCATGCTGGCCGTGGTCTATTTCATGTTCTGGACCACATTCATCGTGGGCGCCTATCCTCAGGGCTGGGTGGAGGATTTCTTCGGCTGGCTCGGTGAAGTCATGACCGGCATGCTGCCCGAGGGACTCGTGCAGTCGCTGGTGGTGGACGGCATCATCGGCGGTGTAGGCGGTGTGCTCAGCTTCGTTCCGCTCATTCTCATCATGTTTCTCATCGTGTCCTTTCTGGAAGACAGCGGCTACATGGCACGTATGGCCTACATGCTTGACCGCGTCATGAGGGCCTTCGGACTGCACGGCGCTTCTGTCATGCCTTTCATCATTGCCGGAGGCATCGCGGGCGGCTGTGCCATTCCCGGCGTCATGGCCACGCGCACCATGCGCAGCGAAAAAGAACGCATGGCCACCATGATGACTCTCCCTCTCATGACCTGCGGCGCGAAGATACCCGTGTTTCTCATGCTGACCGCGGCCTTTTTCGCCGACAATCAGGCGGGTATCATGTTCGCCATAACCCTGTGCGGCTGGGCGGTGGCCCTTCTTGTTTCCCTGTTCCTGAGAAAAACGGTATTCCGCGGAGAATCCACTCCCTTCGTCATGGAACTGCCGCCCTACCGTCTGCCTACGCTGCGCAGCATTCTCACCCACACATGGGAACGCGGCTGGATGTACATCCGAAAGGCAGGAACCGTGATTCTGGCCATATCCGTCGTGCTCTGGGCGGCGCTCACCTTTCCCGGACTTGACGAAGAACAGTCTGCTCCTTTTGAGAAGAAAATCTCCACCCTGGAAGCTCAGATTGCGCCCCTCGATGAGCAGATTGCTGCTTTGAAAAGTCAGCTCGGCGGCTCCGACGTCCTATCCGAATCCCCCATGAGACAGATGCTTGCGGAAATATCCGCACAAAAGGAATCTCTGGAAACAGAAAAAACGGATGCCGAAAACGCCCTTGCCTCCGAAACCGTACGCAACACCTTCGGCGGACGCATTGGTCAGTTTGTGGAGCCCGTATTCCGGCCTCTGGGATTCGACTGGCGTACCGATGTGGCACTCATCTCCGGTGTGGCCGCCAAGGAAGCCATTCTTTCCACCATGGGAACGGCTTACTCCATAGGTGAAACCGATCCCGACGAGCCCGACTCCCTTTCGGCCCGACTGGCGGCCGATCCGGGATGGTCCAAGACCGTGGCGCTATCGCTCATGCTCTTTGTGCTGATTTACTCGCCCTGCTTCGTTACCCTCGTCGTGCTCAAGAACGAGGCCGGAGGCTGGCGCTGGCTGTTCTTCAGCATGGCTTTCAACACTGCCGTGGCCTATGTCGTGGCCTACGCGGGAACCATAGTCGGAGATCTTCTCTGGGGCTGATCTGAAAAAATACGTCTGAAGATCCTCAACCGCACTCGGACGAACTCCGACGACCGTATCGGGAGAGCTCAGCTCTCCCGATTTTTTTATTCTTTTTGCATAAAAAAAGAATATTATCCCGCCAAACCTTATGCCGCAACGAATCCACGGAGAACGGGAGCTTTTTCACACCGACTTTTCCTTTTGTTAAAAATTCGTTAGATTTTTCTGTACCCAAAAATATTTCCGTCCCGAAAAATGCCCTTTACGCCTCCGAGGTCATCATGCACCGCATCTATAAACTGTTCCCCGCTCTTGCGCACAGAGCCTTTTTCTTTTTCATCATCGGTCAAACCATATCCATGCTCGGCCAGTGGATGCAGCGGCTTGCCATGAGCTGGCTTGTATTCCGACTGACCCATTCCGCCTTTCTCCTCGGCATCGTTGAATTCGTCAGCCTTGCCCCCATTCTCGTTTTCGGCCTCATGGCCGGGGCGTGGCTGGAACGACACGACCTGCGCAAGGCTCTCATCACCACGCAGGTGCTGTGTATGCTCGAAGCCGCCCTGCTCACCTTCGTTACCTTTACCGACATCGTCAATTACCCTCTTCTGGTGGCTCTCAGTCTCGGTCTCGGCATCATAGGCGCCTTCGACATGACCGCACGACAGTCTTCGGTCTCCCTCATGGTCTCGGAACCGACCGCCGTCAAAAGCGCCATTGCTCTCAACTCCATGGCTTTCAACATCAGCAAGCTGGTCGGCCCCTCCATTGCCGGATTCGTCATCTATCTCTGGGGAGAAGGAGTCTGCTTCCTTGTCTCTGCCCTGACCTATCTGCCCATCATCTACATGCTTGCATTCCAGGTGAGACTGCGCGACCGTACGGCTTCTCCCGGCAGAAAAAGCATGTTCGGGGATATCATCGAAGGCATACGTCATGTACAGAGTGAATTTTTCCTCAGCCACATTTTCCGTCTTCTTGCCGTCTTCTGTACCTTCAGCCTGTGCTACAGCGTTCTTTTTCCCATGTTTTCCACCACCATTCTCGACGGCGGCTCCCAGACCCTGGGGTGGCTCTTCGGCTCCGTGGGCGCGGGTGCCTTCCTCGGCGGCGTAGTGGTTTCCGTGTATATCGTGCTCCGGCGGATTCCCGCACTCATTGCCCGTACCGTTGCCGTCACGGCTCTGGCGCTTATCGTGTTCAGCTTTTCCACCAACCTGTTTCTGTCGCTCGGCGCAGCCTTTTTCATCGGCTTCGGCATCACCACCACCAATATCAGCGTCAACACGCTCTGCCAGATGACCAGTTCCGATGACTGCCGCAGCCGTGTCATCAGTCTGTACGTCATGTGTACCGCCGGTCTCGGTCCCGTGGGAGGACTTGCCTTCGGAGCGCTGGCCGACATCGTGGGGGCACCGCATACCATGCTCTTCTGCGCGCTTGTACTGTGTGTCGCCGTCGCCATGTTCATGCGACATCTACGCCCCATCCACCACAGTCTCGTGCAGGCACTTCTGCATCGCTGAGTCCCCTTCCTTCAACCCGACGGAACTCCGTTCCGCCAGAATTTTTCAAGGATCCTTTTTTCTCATGTCCAGTATATTTTCCGCACTTATTACCGTGTTCGGCATCATGTTTCTCGGACTTCTGGCCGAACGCCGCCGTATTCTCGCTCCGACCATGGCGCTCTGCCTCAACCAGTTCGTCTATTGGATAAGCCTGCCTGCCCTGCTCTTCACACAGATGAGCTCCATTCCCATGACCGGTGAAGCCACCACCTTCCTGTGGGCCACGCTTGCAGGTTCCCTGGTCTGCTACCTCGCCGCCTATATCTTCTTCTCGAAAGGCTGGAAGCAGCATAGCCAGGAAACCACCATACGTACCCTGGCCTCCGTGTTCCCCAACGCCGCCTTCTTCGGCCTGCCCTTCATTTTCATGGTCTTTCCCGACAACGAGGCTGCTGCAACCGCAGGCATGCTCGGTGCCCTGCTCTACTCAGGCGTGTTCCTCATCGCCGACGCCACACTGGACATCCTTTCTTCCTCAGGTACCGAAAGCCGCCGCAACCTCGGCAGAAAGCTCTTCGGCGAACTCATTCGCAACCCCATGATCGTTTCCTCCGTCGTCGGTGCCTGCGCCGGATTTTCCGGACTGCCGCTGCCGAAGGCACTCATCAGCATCACACAGATGCTCGGTTCCACCGCTGCCCCCTGCGCGCTCTTCGGCATGGGCATGGTGCTCTCGGCACAGCTTTCCGGCTCTTCCAGCACGGGAGGCACTTTCAGCCGCAAAAACCTTATCATCGTATGCGCGGCAAAGCTGCTCATTCAGCCTCTGTTCACCTGTGCCATTCTGCTTGCCGCAGGCTGCTCCGCCATTGCCGTGGCCGTAGGAACCGTGACCGCCGCCATGCCTACGGGAACCATTGTGTATATTCTCGGCGAACGCTATCAGGCCTGCCCCACAGAGGCTTCCATGACCGTCATCGCCACCACCCTCCTTTCCCTGATCAGTCTGCCCCTCGTCATGCTCGCCCTGCAGGCCGCAGGTCTGGTCTGATCACACGCCGACGTCTTTCGGAAGATGACCGGGCCGCCGCCGCTTCCGAAAGACGTATGAATCGAAAAAGACAAAACAGAACCGGTCCCGCCTTCCCTCGACCACACTTGCATAAGCGGAAAGAGCGCGTTATCATCTCCCCGCCTGTTTTCGGGCATCATCGTCAGTCCGGCGGAACGTTTGCTGTTTGCCCCGCAAGAAGGAGGTCTTCATGCCGGATCGTTATCTGCCGCCCATTCTTCCCTGCTCCACCTGCGGAGGCCACGAGCAGAAGCTGGAATCCTGTCTGCCCGCCGGCCGCCGCCATGAACTGTGGAGAGTTGTCTGCCCCTGCGGGTGTGCATTGACGCAATGGGCGGTATCACAGGGCTCCGCCATCCGACTCTGGAACCGTTTTCTCGGTGAAGAACACGGCAACTGATTTCCCGGACCAACAGTTCACCAACTTTCATCAGAGCGCTTCGCGCCGTATGGATTTCCATGGCCACTTCCCACCCACGTCCCCGCATGCTTCTGGCCGACGAAAAGGGCCAGATATTCGACGATCCCGATCTTCTCATGCTCTGCCGCAAGGGCAACGAATGGACGCTGCCCCGTCCGGACGAGCTCATGCCTCTGCCTCCTGAAAGCGAGCTTTTTCTGCTGCCGGGCCGTCATGCCGTCGGACTCGACCCCGAAACCGGAGATACCGTGGAAGTCGAGGAACTCGCCGTGGCCGCCTTCATCGCGCCCGCGCACACCCTTACCGGACACCCGGTCTACGTCACCGACGAAGACGCCCCCACACTGCCGCTCTTCGCCTACGCCGCCGTAGGCATGATTGGCGACCGCTTCTACGTGTGCGCCAAAAAGGTGGATGAGGACCCGCGCCAGATCTTCACCGGCATCCCGCAGAAGAAGATCAACAAGGCGGCAAAGGCTCTCATGGCCGAATTTCCGCACAACCGCTTCATTCAGCACCTCATGCAGAACTGCGTGCTGAAGTACGGC
>JAXVQY010000294.1:0-7822 GCA_037303805.1 bacterium
CCCTTGTCGATGTAGGCCTTGGCCTTCTTGCCCAGTTCCGTACCGTTTCCGATGTGCTGACGGAAGACGGCACCGGATTCGATGTGCTGAATGCCGTACTTTTCCATGAGAAGAGCACCCTGCGTACCCTTGCCGCTGCCGTTGGGGCCAAAAATCAGAATATTCATCAGAATCCTCTGGCGCTTTCGCGCGTGAACGCCCGCGGGATTTGCTTCCCCTGCGGACTTCCTGCGTGGATGCTCACGGCATACACGCGGAGCGTTACCATCGTGTCGACGGCCGCCCCCATGGTTAACAACCTCTGTCGCCGCATCCCGCAGGACGCCGCGGCCACCCCAAACCATACCGCTCTCGGCGGTCCCTTTCCGCATTGCAGAAAGGAAAATATCAGTCCTTCGCCCCGGACGGCAGTTCCTTCTCGTCCACGATCAGGGCACGTCCTTCATGAAAAATGTCCCGTGCCCGCAACTTGTAGTCGTTCAGATACCGGAATCCCTCCCGGGCAAAGGCTTCATGAGAAACATCACGGCGTATGCCGGGGCAATCTTCCCGGGCCATCTCAAAGCTCACCGCATCCACCAGATTGCCGCGGAAAAACGGCCATGCGCGACATACGGAGGGACGGGCAGGATGAATTTCACACCCCCTGCCGGCACGGAAAAACAGACAGAAACCGTCGTCTCCGCACTTGAGCGTAGGCTTGCCGCCGACGATTTCGGTATACCGCGCAAGGACTTCTTCCGCCGGAAGATGAAAATAGGCGCACAGACGAGGCAGATCCCGGGGGCCGACCACAATACCGCCCCGGCCCTCACAGCACTTGCCGCAACGCGTACAGGAAAACGTCTCGGTTCTGTCGTCGAACAGCGCGGCGTGCACGGTCTCAATACAGCGGTCCTCCACCACTTTCACACCGGCTTCGGCCATGAGCCTGCCTGCCTCGGGACAGCGTATGCCTTCCTGCATCCAGAAGATCATAGGCAGACGCGGCAGAGCAAGTGTTTCGCGGGCATGCGCCTCACAGTACTGCGGAGCACGGAAAAGACAGATGATGTCCGGTTCGAAACCAATCCGGGGAAGTTCCGTAATACTGTGCACCGTCGGAATACCCCATGCCTGACGGCGAACGGGGTGCACGGGCTGAATGTTGAAACCGGCATTGAGCAGGTAGCGCCCCACATGATCCACAGGTGAGCCGGGCTTGTCCTTGGCTCCTATGATGGCGATATTTCCGGCACGGGCCAGAAGGGACCGCATATCGTCGAACAGCATGAAAACTCCGCTGAAAGGCATTCATCACAAAACGAACCTATTCTATCCCGGGGCTTTGTCATTGGCAATGGCCTGAAGGGGGAAAAAGCCCGGGAGGGAACAAAAAAGGCCCGTATTCCCTGCCGGGATCGGGCCCTTGCGCCGCACGGAAAAGGAGAAAGGATTCCCCTGCCGCCGCAGCTTCTTTACGCCTTTTCCAGCCAGGCGTTCAGGCGACTTTCATATTCCTCATCGGTCCAGAGTCTGTGCTCGTACATGCCCGCGACAGCCCTCTGACGAGAGGCTTCCGCCAGCATCAGTGCCGAGGCCACGGATACATTGAAGCTCTGCACCATGCCGTACATGGGGATGTACACTTCTCCGTCCACCAGCGGAACGAGTTCCGGGGAAACCCCTGAATGTTCATTGCCCATGATGATGGCCGTGGGACGGGTAAAATCATAGTCGGACAGCGGACGGGAAGCAGGCGAACAGCTCGTGGCGAGGACCTGCATATTCTGTGCACGCAAGGCTTCCATCAGCTCTTCCTTGCTGGAATGACGGATGGTGTTCACCCACTTGAAGGCTGAGGCCGAAGTTTTGCGGCTCAGCTGCGGGAAGGCGCACTGCGTATAGTACAGGTGCACTTCCGGAACTCCGAAAGCGTCGCAGCTGCGGTATATGGCCGACACGTTGTGGGGATCCCACACGTTGTCCATAACAAGGGTAAGTCCCTTCTGGCGCTGCGAAAGCACCTTCTCAATCTTCGCCCTGCGGCGCTCGGTCATGACTCTCATCAGAACTCCAGAGAACCCGTGGTACGGGGGAACGGCAGCACGTCGCGGATGTTGGCAATACCGGTCAGCAGCATGATCATGCGCTCGAACCCCATGCCGAAGCCGGAATGAGGCACGCTGCCGAAACGGCGCAGATCAAGATACCACCAGTAATCTTCAGGCTTCTGTCCCAGTTCCGTAATGCGTGCGGAAAGACGATCGAGACGTTCCTCGCGCTGGCTTCCGCCGATGAGCTCGCCGATACGGGGCACGAGCAGATCCATGGCAGCCACGGTTTCATCATCATCGTTCATACGCATGTAGAACGCCTTGATATCCTTGGGATAGTCGTACACCGTCACGGGAGAGCGAAAATACTCTTCCGCAAGGAAGCGCTCGTGCTCGGTCTGAAGATCGGTACCGAAAGAAACAGGATATTCAAACTTCTTTCCGCTGTCCTGAAGAAGCTTCACGGCATCGCGGTAGGAAATGCGGGCATATTTCTTTTCGATCATGTCGCACAGCCCGTCCAGAAGGCCCGGAGCCACGAACTTGTCGAAAAGCGCCACATCATCGGAACAGTGTTCCACGGTATGACGCACCACATGGCGGATAAGTCCTTCGGCCAGTTCCATGTTGTCCCAGATATCGTTGAAGGCGGCTTCAGGCTCCACCATCCAGAATTCGGCGGCATGTCGCGGGGTGTAGGAATGCTCGGCACGGAACGTGGGACCGAAGTTGTACACCTTGCCCAGGGCGCAGGCCAGAGCCTCCGCTTCGAGCTGGCCGGAAACGGTAAGACTGGCCTGCTTGCCGAAGAAATCGTTCTCAAACACGTTGCCGGATTCGGGCTTCGGGCCGCCGTCCACGGGAAGCGTGGTCACACGGAACATCTCTCCGGCGCCTTCGCAGTCGGAACCTGTCAGAATGGGAGAATGCACATAGTAGAAACCGAGACTGCGGAAGTAGTCGTGCACGGCAAGCGCCGCCTCGGAACGGATGCGGAACGCAGCCCCGTACTTGTTGGTGCGGGGACGCAGATGCGCTATGGTGCGCAGAAATTCATCGGAATGACGCTTTTTCTGGAGAGGGAACGTCGCAGGATCGGCCAGCCCGAACACCTTCATGGTCCGGGCATGCACTTCCCATTTCTGCCCCTTGCCCGGAGATTCCACGAGATCGCCGGAAACACTGACGGCCGCACCCGTGTTCACCCCTTCAAGGCTGCTCCAGGCTTCCGTGCCCTCGTCGATGATGCACTGAAGATTCTTCAGACACGAGCCGTCGTTGAGTTCAAGAAAGGCAAATCCCTTGGAATCGCGGCGGGTTCTCACCCATCCGCACACGGTGATGCCGTCGCGCGGTCCGGCTGAGGCCAGAGCTTCGCTTATGCTGGTACGCTGCATAGGAAATCTCTCCAGAGAGGAATGTTGAAAGAATGACAGGCAGCATACGCCATAGAGGCCCGCTCTGCAACCGGCGGGCACGGTCGGGAAAATGAAGGCCGCAACGTCCCGGGGCGGAGGTCATGAGACCGCAGCCTCTTCGGCCGCACCAGCCGGACAGATGTGATACGGACGGTCTGCTCCCAAAGCAGACGTCACAAACTCCCCGCACGAAGCCGAAACAACACCGTCCGTTTCGTATGTCCGCCAGACAGACATGCCCTCCTGCATCAGGCTTTTTCTTTTTTCTTGCACAAAAACGCTCTGTCCGCTAAAATTCTCCTTCCGCTCCGGCGCGGAGCCACGTCCGCCACACGTCGTTGCCCGCCGGAAATACTGAGGAAAACATGAGCGTCATCGGTAATATACTCTGGATCATCTTCGGCGGCTGGTTCACGGCTCTGCTCTGGCTGCTGTTCGGCGTGCTGGCCTGTCTGAGCATCGTAGGCCTGCCCTGGGGACGTGCCTGCTTCGTCATGGCCGGATTTGCCTTCATGCCTTTCGGCTACGAATCCATATCCCGGGAACTTCTGTACGGCAGAGGAGACATCGGCACAGGACTGCCGGGCATGCTGGGCAACGCCGTGTGGTTCGTTCTTGCCGGATTCTGGATTGCGCTCGGTCATGTGGCCGCAGCCGCAGCTCTTGCTCTCACCATCATCGGTATTCCCTTTGCCTGGCAACACATCAAACTTGCGGAACTCGCACTTTTTCCCATAGGAAAAACCATCGTTCCCTGCGAGACGGCCGCCGAGGCAAGAAGACGACGCGCCGCTGAAGATCTCGACCGGAAAAGGAACAGTGCATGAAATGGACCACTCATCAGGCCATGGCTCTCATGGCCTCCTTTGCCGCGGGACTTCCCATCGCAGGCATGGCGGCCGCATGGTTCGGTTCCGTCGTCCCGGACATGCTTGATCAGCACGCGGCAAGACGCGCCTTCTTCCGGCAGAAAAAGTTCAATCAGGTTCACCGCCGCTCTTCCCACTGGTTCGGCTGGTGGCTGGCCATCTGGGCATGGTCGCTCACAGGGCAGCTCGGTCCCCTGCCCGACGCCGTTGTCGGAGGGTTCGGTTTCGGTGCCCTCACCCATGTACTGCTCGACATGTGCACCACGCACGGCGTGCCCCTGCTGCCCTTCGTAAAGAAACGCTTCTCCCTTCGTCTGTGCAGCACCGGCAGCATAGGAGAATACGCCCTGCTCATCATGACCGTTCTGGTATTCTGGATCATGGAAAAACCGCATCTTCTGCACTTCAACGTCTCCCTGTACTGAGTCGGACTTCCGCATACGAAGAACGGCGTTTCCGCTGTCCGCGGAAACGCCGTTCTCTCAACAAAAAAAGACAAGAAAAACGCCTCAATTTTCTCCGTCCGGGTGATCATTCCCGCGCTTCAGGGACACAACGGGGGCGCCCGGACGCATGATCTCCAGAGCCTTTCCCGCAGAAGGCGCCGTCAGCACCAGACGGGAAAGATCAAAACCCGCATCAAGAGGATCATCAGCCGGAATGGTCATGCGGCAGAATACCTCAATACCGTCCTCACCGCCTTCGGGAGTCAGCCCGAGAGCGGCTCTTTCCTCTTCCGACACCGTGAACGACTCCTCGTGGCTAATCAGCTGCATCCGTCCGAGCAGAAGCGGCGGACACGACGACTCCGAACTCAGAAGCAGTACGGCCGAAGCTCCGGGAGCAAAGCTCCTCAGCCGACATAAACGGGCATTCTCCAGCGCCGATACAGGTCGTGCAAACGTGATGTCGTATTCTTCCATGGCCGGAATGTGTCACAAAACAAAGACAGCGGCAAGTTACCGTTCTCTTTCGTGCCCGCAGATGCCGCCGTCAAGAACGTCCAGTCCTCCGCCGATGAGCGTCCCATGGTGTCGCTGCCCCGGCTATGTCTGCTATGCCCGCTCCGGCAGGGCTCCTATCCCCGCACCAGACAGGACTGCTGCGTTTTGTTCCGGTACCCCAGACGCGCAAAGAACCATTGTCGAACACAGCTTACCGTAAGAACTCATGCCGCATCCATAACGATTTTCATCAAAAAACGAAAACAGAACGGTCTCGCCTCCGTCGGTCTGTTTCCGTTATGCCTTCCTGCGTGAGAAACAGAGGCTTTTCCGATCACGGTGCAGACATGGACGAACAGCCTTACGGCCGGACCTTCTCCTGCATGACGGAAGCCACCATTTCCGTCCATATCACGTCAAAGACATGACGGTCCTTCTCTTCTGATGATGACCGCGGAATGCGTCTATTCTGCGCACGAGTTCGGGGCGCGTCGTTTCATGGAGTGCAATCTGCCAGCCGTCGTCAACAGGGAAAGCCGGACGATTTCTCCTTTTCCTCTGCCGCCTGAGTCAGGTCGGATTCCACGGTAAGCGCACCTTCCACGCCCAGGGGAAAATGCGGCGTCGACTGCGGCGCCGAAGTTTCCCGGAAGAAAACGTCCAGAGACGTCGCAGGGATATCCGCAGACGGGGAAACGGCCGTCGGCATCCATCTCCCCCTCGCCAGAACAAAAGGGAAGTCAGCATGCGAAGTCGGATATTTTAATGATTTCATGCCACACCTCCGGACAAACTCCGATGAGGGGACAGGACATTCCAGACTCTCTCGAAAGATCTCCATGCCGACGAAATGACCGAACAAGCGACCGGCCGAAGCCGTCCCTGAAAAAAAACATACTCCCGACGACAAAAAACGCGGCCGAACGCCTGTCTCAGCAGCGGGGCTTTGCCCTCTTTCAGTCCGAACCTTCCGGCTCACTGACCGCCAGAGCATTCCGCAATATGCGCAGCGCCTTCAGCATATCGGAAGAGGAAGCCGTCATCGGATAATCTTCGGGAAGCAGACGACGCAGCAGCAGAACTCCCAGAACACAGGAAGTCAGCATGTACCCAGCCGGTACGGCATCCTCCCCTTCCGTCTTCGCCATATCGGTGAAAAAACCTTTTACCCGTTCCTGAATGACGGGCATGGCCTCACGGGACTGCGAGGAAAGCATGAGAATATTCAGAATGGATAACTGAATGTCGTCGTCAGGGCCTTTTTCCAGAGAGCGGACTATTCTGCCCGCCAGATCTCCCAACTTGTCTTCCGGACAAAGGGGCGGCCTTCTTGCCGAGAGGCTGTCGAGCACGGCGCTGAACAGCTCCTTTTTCGACCCGTAGTATCGTGCGATCAACGCCACATTGATTCCCGACATCTCCGCTATGCGACGAAGTGTGACGAGCTCATAGGGATATCGTGTGAAAAGGCACTCTGCATTCTGCAGAATTCTGAACCTCGTCTGCGCGGCATTTCTGCCCGGTTTCGCAGTCTGTTTCCCACAGGCCTCAATGGCGGAAAGGTCTCGTTCCATGGTGCATTCGCCTTGAATTTCGTGTGATGACGCCATGTTCCATTATGTCCTGCTCTGTGATCAAAATCAAGTAAACATACGTTGACTTAATAAAAAAAAACATTTACTGCATGCTCCGCAACATCCACAGAAAGGAGAACTTTCCATGCGCTTGTGTACCATGCTTCTGATGGCGGTCGTTACAATGGCATCGGGAACCCCGGCTCTGGCCGACACGTTGTCGCTGAGTGCCGGAGCTTTTGCCGTCCAGTCCGAATATAAAGGTTCCGATGCCAGAGTGCTTCCCATGCCGGTCATCAACTACGAAGGAGAACATGTTTTTCTCAAAAATACGGAAGCCGGTATATGGCTGTGGAACGACGGCATGCAGAAATTTTCCGTCGGACTCACGCTTCTGCCCCGGTATTTCCGGGCGAGCAAAAGTGATGATCCGGCCATGAAGCAGCTGGACAACAGGAATATCCTCGTTCTCGGTACGCTGGGCTATGAACTGGACACGGCATACGGACGGCTCAAACTTTCCGCGTCCGGGGACATTACCGGTACCAGCGACGGCTTTCTTGTCGGAGCAAGCTATGCCTATCCCCTGCATTTCGGTCCGCTTTCCCTGATTCCCAATGCAGGCGTCATTTTTGCAAGCGAACACTTCAACGACTACTACTACGGCATCACCCGAGGCGAATCCATCAGAAGCGGTCTCCCGACCTATTCCCCCGACTCCTCACTGACTCCTTTTCTGGGGGTGTATGTAGACTATGCTCTCTCCGACCACTGGAGTCTTTTCGCCACCTGGAAAATGACCTTCCTTGACGACGAGATTCAGGACAGTCCCATGGTGGATAGAGATACACAGCATATTTTCGGCGGCGGAATCACCTACACATTCTGATTGATTCAACGGGTCGGTCCAAAGATCGGCAACAGTCCGGCCGATCTTTTGTTCCCCGGCCGGACACTCCGGATACTCCTCCTCCGGAACAG
>JAXVQY010000295.1:0-5794 GCA_037303805.1 bacterium
CATATTCATGCGGGCACGAAAAAAGAGCGCCGTGAAGGCAAGAAGATCCTTCTCGCACGACGCCTTGATGTCCGCCAGTTCCTGAGGCGTGCAGCCGGAAAGAAGCATGGCCTTACTCGTCCCTTTCAAAATCGCCGCGCAGAGCACGGCGCAGAGCCGTCTGCGGTTCGGGGCTCGCAGGCGGCAGCAGATGAACGGGAGTCTGAGCCTGCTGCTGATTGACGTTCACTGTGGTTCCCCGGTCGGAGGCGGTCTGCGGAGCAAGATTTCTGCGCGCCCGGGAAAGCGTCTCTATCTCACCGGCGCTCGTCGCCTTCTGGGCCAGAGCAATGGCTTTTCCGGCCAGCGCCACATCAAGGGAAGCCAGCATGCCCTCGGCCTGAAGACGCTCCCGCACCACGCTTTCCATCGTGTACTGAAAACGCAACGGCAGCTCTTGCGTTTGCGTTTCCACTTCCGAAAGTTCCTTGATGGCCGCCACCTTCCGCCCCACAAGGCCTTGCATTCGCCCTTGCGTCCAGCCTTCCGCCTTTGCCCTGCGCGATACGCTGGAAGTGGCAACCTTGAGGCTTCGCGCAATGTCTCCCAGGCTCACGCCGCGCACTTCATATTCGGCTCTGGCCTGTTCCCACTGTTCAGCCTTCAGTCTTGCCATGCTCTTTCCTCGTTTCCACGTCGTATGCGCCGAACAGCAGAAGCACTATTCCCGCAAAAATGAGCCATCCGCCGCCCTCGGTTCCCGATCTTGAAAACAGATAGGCCACATGAAAGCAGCCCACGGCCGCCGCATACCTGGCAATGTTTACGCATGCCCATGCCGTCCACGCGTTCATAGCGCCATCTCCGGCATCTGCTGAACACAGATCTCCCATCGGGGGGCGTCTCCGTAGCGCTTCCGGCAGGTGAGCTCAACAATCTGCCTGTCGTCGTCCCAAAAGCGAAGTCTGGTCATGGCGTCCAGAAGCTGCTTGGCCAGATTATCCACGTCCGGCTTGATGATGTGCCCGATTTTCCCTGCCTGCATGTCCGCTCTGCACTTTTTGGAGGTCGACGCAGGTATCGGCATGTACGCCGTAAAAGCAAGTTTCACAGGACCGCACAGAGGCTTTTCCGGTTTATGGCACAGAAGCAGGGCTTCCAACGTGCGTTCGTTGGCCTCCTGCTCCCGGCTCTTGTAGGCCGTTCCCGAACGCGTATGGCGCACTCGCTGCTGCGCCGTGGGGATAATGGAAAGTTCAAACATCATGGCGTTACCTTCTGTCGTTCCGCGGTTCTTTTCCGGGCCTCATAGCGTCTTTGGGCCTCTCTGTGCTCCGGGCAGCAGAACCGCTCACATGCATGCCTCTGCTGAAAGTACCGGCGGCAGTATACATCCCGGCACTGAACTCGCCCGGGCGTCAAGGTTCTGATGGCCGCTTCGCCTCCCTCAGACTGCCTCGGCAGGTCGACAGCCCAATCTGGCCAGAATGGCCGTGCAATGTCTCTTCCCCCGCTCCAGGTTCGCCGCTTCGGTCATGTCCGGGGCGGGAAGCGCCATGCGCTGCTGATACCTGTCGAGCTCCCCTCTGGCTCTGGCGCAGTAGTCCAGCATCTGATGCGTCGTCGGAAAAAAGTCCTGGCTTCTCCGGCAGGCCTTTACCGCCTGTTCCATTACCGGCATGGGAAAAGCCGCAAAGTCCTCAGCCCAGTCCTCCGCCAGCGAGAGCATCTCTTCCGGCGACCTACCAGCCTGGGGGAAGTGCAAGTTTAGAGCCGTCAGGATTCGTAACATATCGCTGACCTTGTGCATTTTTCTCCTCCGCATGCCTTCTCTGCTCTCTGTCCGCGAGGAGCATCCTCGCCTGAAGCTGCCTTTCCTGCTGCCGCTGCTGTGCCACGGTGGAGGCTCGTGGAACGTGCTGGGCCTGAACTTGTCGATCCTTCTCCCGGCCCTCCCAGGTACGCACTGCAGCTTTCCAGTCCCGCAAGGGCTGCCCGTTGGAAAGCTTCCAGCCCTGAGCCGCGTAGTAGTCGCAGAAGCGTTCGGCGTTCAAACCGTTGCCCCGTTCATCGCAGTAGGCCTGCACCTCCTCCGGAGTCGGAGGCTTCCGGGAAACAGAAGCGGACTTTTGCTTGTCCCGAACGGGGGCGGGAGTCCCCCCTTGGGGGGTACTCTCTCGTAAGAGAGAGTGGGGGGTATTAATTAATTCTCTTTCTATTTCGTTTCGTATGGGTTTTTGGGTTTTTTCCGAAAAAACCATCGGTTTTTGGGTTTCCGACGAAAAAGCCGTGGGTTTCTGGGTTTCCTGTTCGGTTTCGGCTTGGGTTTCCCGGTTATCATCCTTTTTCCTGGGGCGTCCGCCCTTACGGGCATTTTCTGCATTGGTCTCGCACCTGGTGGCATAGGCGTCGTTGGCCCGACGTACCGAAGGCGCAACAAGCTCGAACACCACGCGCGTCATATCGTCGAGTTCCGGCATGTCGCCTTCCCCCGCGTCGGCAAACAGGGCAAACACCAGCTCTCCCACCTGCCGGGGATCCAGCAACTGGAGTCCTCGCAGATGCTCCGTCCTCAGCAATATTCCCTTGACTGATTCCGCCATCCCGGTATCCTTTCTCTTACAGATGTTTCGAGACAATCGCCTTATAAAAGCCCCGTAGTCACCGCTCACGGGGCTTTTTCTTCCCCTTATGCCTTCAGCTTATGCTGTTGCAGTTGCCATTGCCTGTGCCTGAGGAGTAAAGTCCACACAAGAGCCGTCACGAAAAGATGTTTGTCCTCTGCCTCCTCATAACGACGCATGATGGTCGGCAAAGGATCGGAGCTTGACGCAAGGCAAGCCAGTATTTCATTGGACGCTTCTGCCGTCCTGCAATTCAGTTCAAAGGAGTCTTCCATGGCAGGCATAACCGTGTTCCCCGTTTGTCCGCATTGCGGAGCTAAGAATATGACCTTTCATTACGTTGATAGGCATGAAGACATGACGTTCTGGTACTGTGCAGGATGTGGAGGCGGAGTCTGCGCCGTGACGTCGCAGCCTATTCCTGACATGCTTGCCTTCCCCTTTTATAACTTTATTAGGTGCTACCCTACGCCAAAAGAATGCAGTATTCCTAACCATGCTCCTGAAAAAGTAGCCAAATATTTTAAAGAAGCAAAAAACAACTTGGATGCAGGAAACTACATATCTTCTGCCATCATGGCGAGAAAAACCGTAGAAGCTGCCATAAGCACCATGACCGAAAAAAAACTTTCGCTTTCTGCATCCATCAAGCAGCTTGGAACGCAAGGAATCCTTACTCCGGCCCTTGTGGAATGGGCGCACGAAATCCGAATCATCGGCAATGAAGCCGCTCACGGTGATGATGCAACACCGGCCGACGCGGCTCAGGCTGTCTATTTTGCAGAAATGCTTCTCCTTTATCTCTACACCATTCCTGGTATGATCGCTGAGCGGAGAAGTCATACGAAGGAGTAACACCTCCAGGTAAACTATCCTGTCCGACATCCCAATTTCTCCCTAATCCTCAGCCCCGTTTCCCACTGTTCATAGGGAAAAAGATCATCCAGCTTTTTCCGCACGGCCTGCGGCGCATACGCGGCCAGCACATACTGCTCCTGAAAAATCCTGTCCGGGATCATTCGACTCGTGCCCGTGTCGTAATCCCGGACTTCCCAGTTCTTCCTGTCCGCCTGCCTGCACCAGACCACCTTTCTGGAATCCGTCAGCAGTGCGGCACGGGTCCATACGCCTCGGCTCATGCTCTATCCTCCCAGAACCGCCACCACGGGTGTCGAGGCTTCTGTTTCAGGCTGTACAGCGGGGCCATGTCCCGCACGTCACGGGCAGCGGCCAGACCACGCAGCCTGCTCTGCGCCACACGGCACTCGGCAATCACTTCGGAAAGCAGACTCCGCACCTCTCTGGCGCAGGCCGGATCAATGCCCCTGCCTTCGCTGTCTGCCAGGCAGCGCTGCACATCGCCGAGGCTCGCCGTAACGCGGGCCACAGAAGTCAGCACGTCCGCCCGGCTCGACGCCGCAGAAACTTCAAGTTCTTCTTCAAGGTTTGCCGCTATCCAGTCCAGCAGCACACGGTTGCCCATGGCCCTGCAAAGGCCGGGAATTTTACCGAGCCCCGGCTCGTAGTCCGCCCCGCGGTCAAGGTAGGAACGGACGATTCTCGGGGTCACACCCATGCGGGACGCTATCTCCTCCGCCGTCAGCCCGGAAACTTCCTTGGCGTGACGCAGTGCCTCAACGGCCGTCATGTTTTTGTAGTCCGGCATAACTCTTCCTTCTGAACCGCCGGGGTCTGTTGCCCCGGCGGCGGCCCTCCCCTATGCTGGAGTCACCACAACCACTCAACTCAGAGGAGGAAATAGTATGGATACCGCTCTCATCGCGGCATTGTCCGGCCTGGCCGGAGCGCTCGTCGGGGCCTGTGCAACATCGCTGAACACATGGATTTCCCAAAGAGCGGAAACCAGGCGTACACGCATCACGCAGGAAGAAGAATCCCGACGACATCTGCGGGCTGCACTTTTGCGGGCGGCCGAAATCACAAAACACGACATCGACCAGCAAATCATTCGAACGAACCAGCAACTCCAGACAGAAAATCAGCTCGTCAACCTTCCTCTCACGGACTACTTCATCGTAGCCCTCAAGTTTGAGAAGGAATTCCACCGCCTCGAAACGCTGGATGACAAGAGTCTGCAACGCCTCGCAGACACTATCGATGGAACGTTTACCGAGCTGCTCATACACAGAGCGAAAAGGCATGAGGAAAACAGGCGTTTTCGGGAGGCATGGGAGAAGAGCTTGTCTCAAGACCCCAAGAGTCCTCGTCAATGATGCTCGTTGTTGTTCAGTCATGTTCTTTTCCTCCCCTACCCTGTCCCGGAGAGATACTTTTCCGGGATGACGGAGGGAGATGGGGGAATTAGGATTCTGGAGGATGAGATTTGTTCTCAGAAATACGTTTCATTGCTTCTCTGAGCGCATCGGCATTTCTCGAAGTCATGTCCTTTCTTTCCCCGCTCAACGCTCTCGTGATGATGGGAGACGCAACCCCTGATTCCCTTGCCAGACAACGGCATGAGACATCATTTGCCTGAAAGAATTCAATCAGCTCTGTGACAATAGGTGCTTTCATGTTTTGGATAATACCAAATGGTTATCTCATTTGTAAAGCATGAAACCATTTGTTGATATAGAAAAAAAAATACCTTCTGGTATCATGGGAACCTATGAAAAACTTTCACGCTTCCATAATTGAGACTTTGAAGGCAGCCCGAGACAAATTCGGGAGTAACGCCGCGCTCGCCGATAAAGTTGGCGTAAATCGTGTTACCTTGGGCAGATGGATTACCGGAGAAAGAAATCCTACGGTTCTGGAAGTCGGCAAAGTTTTTGACGCTTTGGGCATCGAATTTGAGGGATTTCGCTCGAATGACGCAAAAGATGTTTGCTTTGTTGATGCAAAGCTCGTTCCCGCGGGCGAACACGCCACTCCCCCGCAGGCCATCGACTACATAGCAGCTCCTCTGGTGGGTGAAGCTGGTGCCGGGCCGGGATATCTTCCCCAGAACGAAATTAAGAGCTGGTTCTTGGTCTATAAGCATCAGGCTGCTGTGCGGTATCGTCGGAACCTGATCGCCGTGGAAATTGGCCAGAACTCCACGTCCATGCAGCCCACGCTGAATCCCGGCGATATTGTCCTTGTTGACCGTGACGACAGAGATGTGAGCCAGTCCGGCCACATGATGCTGGTGCTCGACCCTATGGACGGCTCGGGGATGATAAAACGAG
>JAXVQY010000296.1:0-6875 GCA_037303805.1 bacterium
CAATATATAAAGTAATTATAGTAAAATATAATGTTTCAGGCTAGATAAAATATATTTTTATGTGGACCGCAATATACAATAAAGTAAGAGAAAAAATATGTAAAAACAAATGGATATGGTAAGAACTGCTAGTTGAACATGCCAGAATGCTTAATAGGCATCAGAATCCAGGAGATTCAAACGAACAGCAAATTTTTCATGATTCTCAGCATGGGAGCGCTAATCGCTTGTGTACGGGCAGCAAGCGACTGACAAAACATCAGATTGAACTTGACACTGGCTTTTATGGCGTCTGGGGAAGAAGAGAGCAGATATTCCAGGTCGAAGTCGTTGACATGCCGATCCTGTTAACGACAAGAGGGCGGAAGAAATTTTTCTTCCGCCCTCTTGGTAGTATCTTTATCCGTTTTTATCCGCCGATGGCGGACATACGTTTATGAGCAACCGGGCCCTGTCTGGAGGAGAGAATTTCGGCTCCTATGGGTTTTTGTGAAACGGCGTCGATCATGATGCGGCGTACGGCATCAGGGCCTTCAGAACGCAGAACATCGCGGATCGGGTATTCCTTATCATCGAAAAGGCAGGTACGCAGGTTGCCCTCAGCTGTGAGTCGCAGGCGATTGCATGACTGACAGAAGCTCTGCGTTACAGAGGTGATGAGACCGAAACTGCCTCGTGAGACTTTGCCGTCCGCCGTACGGAGCTTCCAGAGCTTGGCGGGGCCTCGTTCTTCGGCTGTGTGACCTTCGCTTTCGCTCCCGTCCTTACGGCGCAGGGCCACGGGTTCCAGTTCCCAGTGTCTGCGGGCCGCGCTCAGAATATCGGCGGCGGGCCAGAAAAGATTCTTCGACCAGATGGTGGAATCTCCCATGGGCATGAACTCGATGAAACGAACATCTACGGGCCAGTCCATGGCCATGGACGCGAGATCAGGCAGTTCTTCGTCATTGACGCCGCGCATGGCGACGGCGTTTATTTTCAGAGGAATACCCATATCGAGCATGCGGTGCATATTGTCGAGAACGGTGGGGAGCTCGTCACGTCCCGTGATGGAGGCATATTTGGCCCGATCCAGGGAATCCAGAGACAGGTTGACGGATACGCCGAGATCACGAAGCGTGGGCAGTGCGGACTCAAGCAGAGTCCCGTTGGTGGTGAGTTTCAGGGCCGCATCGGGGAAGCGGCGGTGGATGTTGACGAGAAAATCGAGAAAGCCTTTTCTGGCAAACGGTTCACCGCCCGTGAAACGCAGCTTGTGTACGCCTAGGGACACGGCAATTTCGATGATCTTTTCGATTTCCTCGAATCGGAGGATGTTTTCGTGGGGAATAAACGGAACACTGTCGTCACGACAGTAACGACAGCACAGATTGCAGCGGTCGGTAACCGATATGCGCAGATAGCGCACGGTACGACCGTGGGCATCCGTGAGGAGCGCGGGGGAATCTTCGGTTTCGGGCATGTCAGCTCCTTCCGCAGTCACTCATGTCGCCGTTGAGTTTTTCCAGTGCATGAGGCAGCACGGGCAGCAGTGCTGCCAGGTTTTCCTGGGCAGCCCGCAGACTTCCGGGCAGGGCGAGGATCATGGTATGACCTACGGTACCCGCCAGGCAGCGGGAAAGTACGGCACGCGGCGTATGGGTGAGCCCTTCGGCAAACATCACCTGTTCGAATCCGGGCAGACGACGTTCCAGTACGGGCAGAAGAGCTTCGGGCGTGAAGTCGCGCGGGGAAAGTCCGGTGCCGCCCGTGGTCACAACGAGTCCCCAGCCGGACGAGGAGAGTTCCTTCACGAGTTTGCGCAGAGCCCTCGGATCGTCCGGCAGAAGAAAGAGCTGCCGACGAGCCGGAGACAACTCTGAGAGCATGTCGAGCAGGGCGGGGCCGCTCTTGTCTTCGCGGTTGCCGCAATAGCCCTTGTCGGAAAGGGTGATGCAGGCAACGGCGAGGCCTTCGCCCGTCCAGGGTTCGGGCAGGGGACGGGGAAGGGGCAGAGGAGAGTCCTCCACCTCGAAGAGCAGCGGATCGTCGGTCTTGAAAAGACCGCTTTTGCCGCCTGATTTGAGAATGAGGCGCACGTCGCGGATGACCACGTCCTTCTGCACGGCCTTGACCATGTCGTAAATGGTGGCGGCGGCGACCTGGGCGGCGACTATGGCTTCCATTTCCACACCGGTTCGGCCTGCGGTGCTGACCGAGGCTTCGAGCAAAACGGACGGAGGTTCGTCCTGCACCTTGAAGCGCACGTCGGCATGAGTAATGCCCAGCGGGTGACACATGGGAATGAGTTCGGAAGTTCGCTTTGCCGCCATGATGCCGGCCACCTGTGCCACGGTGAGCACGTCTCCCTTGGGCAGGGCCTTTGCCTTGAGCAGTTCCAGTGTGTGGGCGTTGAGCTCCACCACGGCCCGGGCTATGGCCGTACGTTTGGTTTCGGCCTTGGCACTTACGTCCACCATGCGGGCGGAGCCGGACGCATCGATATGGGAAAATTCCGACATGGCCGCCTCACTTGCCCTGCGGGAGAACCTGAGGACGGAAACTGATGCGGAAACTGTCGCCGGGTTTCACCACACCGCCCTTGAGAATGCGGCAGAACACACCGCGACGGGGCATGATGCAGTCTCCCACCTGCTGACGGATGGCGCAGCCCATGTGACACTCTTTTCCTATCTGAGTGAGCACGAGCTCTATGTCGTCGCCGATGATGAAACGGGTGCCCACGGGACAGGTATAGAGTTCCACACCTTCGGTGGTGATGTTTTCGGCAAAGTCGCCGGGATGTACGTCGGCCCCCATGGAACGCATATATTCAATGTCTTCCATGGCCAGCAGGCTGAGCTGACGATGCGTGCCGTCGGCGTGGACGTCGCCCTCCACACCGTGATTGGCGACAAGGGTGACCTGGGGCTGATTGACTTTCTTTTCTCCCTTGCGGGCGCTTGTGGATACGGCAACGATACGCATGTTATGTTCTCCAGCTTGTGGAATACGGTTTGGTTCCAGAATGAACGGGCCTTCAGGGCCTTTCGTGGACAAGTCTTACTTCCCTCGCTCCCAGAGCCGCGGGTATGTCCCGGTCGTGGGTGGCGCATACAATGCTCACACCGCGGTTGCGCAGGGCACGAACAACATTGAGTATGGCTTTTTCGCTTGCCGCGTCAACATTGGATGTCGGTTCATCGAGTAAAAGTACCGCGGGGTCGAGAACCAGACGGGCAGCAAGGGCAATACGCTGCCGTTCTCCGCCGGAAAGGGCTCCCGGGCCTCGGTCGGCCATACTGTCGGGATCGGCAAAGCCCACGGCCAGCATGCTTTCCCGATAGCTTTTTTTCTGCTGCTGCGAGTCGATGCCGCGCAGACGCAGACCGAGCGTCACGTTCCAGAACACGGACGCTTTCATAAGATAGGGTTCCTGAAGCAGAAGGGTGATTTCGCGACGAGGATCGCTTGCGTTGCCTCCGTAGATCAGCGTTCCGGCATCGGGCTTTTCCAGAAAGGCCAGAAGACGCAGCAGCGTGGATTTACCGCTGCCGTTACGGCCGGTCAGGGCCACGGTTTCTCCTTTTTCCATGAAAAAGTCGGGCAGAAAAAGTGCCGTAATATCACCGTAACGGCGGCACAGATCGTGCGCTTCGAAAAGCATGCTCATGCGCGCCCCCGCTGCCTGAGCCAGGCCATGAGAAAGTTGATCAGAAAGGCTATGAGAAGCAGCACCAGTCCCAGCGCTATGCCCTGAGCAAATTCGCCTTTGCTTGTTTCCAGAGAAATGGCGGTCGTCATGGTGCGGGTGGAATACCGTATATTGCCGCCGAGCATCATGGCTACACCTACTTCCGTAACTACTCGGCCGAAGGCCGTCACACAGACCATGCCGAGATCGTAGCGTATTTCCCGTATGGTTTGCAGTGCTACCTGTGCGGGGGAAGCCCCCAGCGTAAGCAGTGTTTCGCGACAGCGCGGATCGAGGGTTTCTACGGCCTGAGCCGTCCAGGAAACGACGATGGGCAGAGCGAGTATACTCTGACCTATGACCATGCCGGGCAGTGTGAACAAGAGTCCGAACTGACCGAGAGGACCGCGGTACGTGATGAAAACGTAGACGATGAGACCGATGAGCACGGTGGGGAAGGCCAGCAGCGTATCGGAAATCAGCCGGAGAAATTTTTTACCCGGAAAGCTGGTATAGCCCAGCAGAAAGCCCAGCGGCAGACCCAGCACAGCGGCCACGAGCAGGGCGCACCCCGTGGATGTGAGGGTGGCGTCTATGGCGGAAAACGTGGCGTCGTCCATGTGCAGAAGCAGATCGAACGCCTTGGCAATGCCTTCGCTGAAATATCCCATGATGACCTGCGGAAAAGAAAAAATGATGCGGGCCGGAAGAGATCCGGCCCGCGCGGAGACTTACTTGCCGGCGTTGGGGAAGAAGAGCTGCTTGCCTTCGAGCTTGTAGTTCTCGATCAGCTTCTGGGTCTCGGGATTCACCCACCAGTCTTCAAACTTCACAGCGAGATCCTTTTTGACATTGGGGCAGAGCTTGGGGTTCGTGGTGATGACGCTGTACTGGTTGAACAGTGCGGAATCGCCCTGAACCACGATGGTCAGAGGATTGGCGTCACCCTGCTTGTTGGCGTATTTGATCCAGGTGCCGCGATCGGTCAGGGCATAGGCACCCTTTTCGGCGGCAATGGCAAGCGTGGCCATCATGCCCTGTCCGGCGGAGATATAGAAGGGCTCCTTGTCGGGGCTGAGGTTGGAGTCCTTCCACAGCTTCAGTTCGGCGGAGTGCGTACCGGACTTGTCGCCGCGGCTGACGAATCCGGCCTTGGCATCATAGATGGCTTTCAGGGCTTCGGCCGTGGTCTTGCCGGACACCTTGGCCGGATCGGACTTGGGGCCGACGATCACGAAGTCGTTGTACATGACCTGACGGCGGTCGATGCCGTAGCCGTCTTCAATGAATTTCTTTTCCACGTCGGGAGCATGCACGAGCAGCACATCGGCGTCACAGTTCTTGGAAATTTCCAGAGCCTTGCCGGTGCCTACGGCCACCCACTTCAGGTCGATGCCGGTTTCCTTGCGGAACGTGGGAGCCACGTACTCCAGCAGACCGGAATCCTGCGTGCTCGTGGTGGTGGCCATCATGAGCGTATCTGCGGCCTGAGCGGGAAGCGTGCAGGTGAGGGACAGAAGCGTACCAAAAAGGACTTTGCCGAGATGATTCATGGAATTGCTCCTTTATGTTTTTTGCGGTGTCTGCAGATGCAGACGCCGACGTTGCCGGATATCCCCGGACGGATCGGAAACGGAAACACTTTCATCCGCAGAAAGATGTCCCGGAGTCGGCCGCAGTCCTTGTCTTTTTGCTGCGGCCCCGTCCCCGTCAATCGGGAAAAATTCGTACTCCCCGTGCCGGAAAGCTCATATAGATGCGGCTTCCCTGTCGCAGGTTCAGCCGGGACAGAAACGCGGTTTCCTGCACGGCGTTGACCCGTGTTCCGTCCTGAAGTTCCAATACAAGAAATGTTTCCGCCGCGTCTTTGTGCAGTGCGGTTACCGTGGCTTTCACCGGTCCCTGAAGACTCAGGAGAGATTTTTCCGTCGACAGCACGATCTGTTCCGGATCCACGGAAACGGTGACGACCTGATTGAGGTGCAGTTCGCCGTTCGTGAACGCATGAGCATCGCACAGTGCCGTGATGGTGAGGTCGGAAAACGTCGTCACTTCCACACTGAGCGCACGCATGCCGGACTCCATACCCGTCACGATACCGATGAACGTGTTGTCGTTTTCTTCATCGGACGTGCTTCCTGCCGGGGAACTGCTTCGTACCAGACGTTTGGCTTCGCCGCCGGCGAATTCCAGAAACTCTGTGACCTGGGCCTTCTGTTGACCGAGAAAGGCCTGTACCACGTTGAACGGAACATGAAGTTCCAGCAGCTCCAGACCTCGTGCGTAGCGTAAGGCCCGCGGTCCGGCCATACCCGAAGACAGTCCGGAGCCTCGTGCCACCTCGTAGAATTTTCTGCGTACAAATCCCTGGTCGAAATGCAGGAAGCCTTCTTCTCCGGCTTCCGGCAGGCTCAGTATGCGCCGGATATGTTTCATGCAGGAGAGCGGTAGCAGTACGTCACGACTGCCCGGGGCAGGAATATGCACCATACCCGTTACCGTATCTATGGCGTCATGCACGCTCAGGTTCAGGGCTTCACCCAGACGCAGTCCTCCGTAGCGGATGAGCAGAAAAAGCAGATGAAGCCGCGCACGGGTAATTTTTTTTGCCGTGGTCGTGGCTTCGGCTTCCCAGGCTTCCCAGCGCAGGGTGAGCTGTTCCAGCATGGTTCTGGTAAGGTGTTCCTGTGGCAAGTTGCACTTCGCATTTTTCTTTTCCGGGTCGGGGGAGTCCGGACACGGAACTGATCATGATTTTTCCTTTACATGGCATAAATCAGCCATGGTGTATACGCTGTGAAAAATGTCCGTTATTCCATAATTCCGATTCTCCGGAAAAAAGATACGCGTTTCAAAATAACGGAAAAACCTCACATGAGCAATACTGAAATGGAGAAAGCAGCGTCAAACGTTGTTTTATTTCAAAATTATCATATTTCTTTTCAATAAGATTGCATAAAAATGAAATATTTCGAAAAGGTCTTTTTTTCGGCCGGACGACGGGGAAAACACACCCGACTTTTCTTTTTCCTTCAAAAGGTTATACTCGACAACAGTATCGAGTTCTTTATCCCGGGAGCAGTCATGAAGTCCTTTCTTACCCTGAAATCCGTGGACGAGGTGTTGTCGCTCGTCAGAACATTTGTCCCTCTTGATGAAGAACGACTGCCGGTCGATCAGGCTGCCGGTCGTTTTCTCTTCT
>JAXVQY010000297.1:0-9885 GCA_037303805.1 bacterium
ACGTAGGGCTTCTTGTCCTTGAGCTTGTGCAGCAGTTCGATGTTCGGGTCGTCCCAGATTTCGGAGAAGGGACGTTCGAGCACGTTGCCGAACACATGATGACGCCAGAACTGGTCGGCGGACACATCGCCGTTCCAGGAAATGCAGCCGATGCCGCGGCCGGAGCTGTTGCCCTCATTGAACTGCAAGAGCTGGAACACTTCTTCGGCGCGCTTGGGATCTTCCTTGAGGAGGCGCATCCAGACATAGGGACCGTCGGCATGGTTGTCCACGGTGAGCACTTCCTTGGGGGTGCCCGCGTCGAAGCATTCGCGGGTCTTGTCCATGATGAGATCCACCACGGCGCGGGTTTCCTGATGATTCAGGTCTTCGTTGATGAGTTCGGTACCGCGGCCGGAGTACACCAGGTGGTAGAAGCACACGCGGGGGATGTCGCGTTCGCGCAGGATGTCGAAGATCTTGGGAATTTCCACGGCGTTGCGCTTGTTGATGGTGAAGCGCAGTCCCACCTTGATGCCTTCTTCACGGCAGTAGTCGAGGCCTTCGAGCGCACGACGGAAGGCGCCCTTCACGCCGCGGAAGTGATCGTGCACCTCTTCGCCGCCGTCCAGGGAAACACCCACGTAGGACAGACCGACTTCCTTGAGCTGTCTGGCCATGGCGCGGTCGATGAGCGTGCCGTTGGTGGAGATGACGGCACGCATGCCCTTGCTGGTGGCATAGCTGGCGAGTTCGGGCATGTCCTTGCGGATGGTGGGTTCGCCGCCGGAAAAGAGCATGACCGGCGCGCCGTAGGCGGCGAGGTCGTCGATCATGGTCTTGGCCTGTTCGGTGGAAATGGGGTCGATGCCCTTGTCGGTTTCGGCCTGGGCGTAGCAGTGTACGCACTTGAGATTGCAGCGGCGCGTCATGTTCCAGACGACGACCGGCTTTTTGTCTGCCGAGAACTGAAGCAGATGAGAAGGAAGCTTGCCGGAGTGGCGGCCGTAACGCAGCGCGTCGGACGGTTCCACCTGTCCGCAGTAAAGCTTGGAAATACCGATCATGTAAGGTCCTCACTGGTGCGTGCTGCCGTGGAGCACGGATGATTTGCTGTGTTTGTCCACTGGGTACGCATGGAAGTTTCAGAACATTTTCCGGGGAAATGAGGGAGAAGCCGGAATTCGACGTACTACCAGTCTGGAATACGGTGTTTCTTCCGAAAATGCGCACGGAGGATGGGACGGTTGTTCATCACACCGCTGCAAGATCGTCCGAACATCCCGGCATGCCGGGGGATTTTCGACTTTCAGCCTAGAATTCGGGCAATGCCGACAGGGAGGCATCATAGACGTACTGGCTTCCGGAATCAAGTGATTCAGGACAAAAGCAGGAACAATTCCTGAAAAAGAGCAGTGACCGATGTCTGAACGGAACGGGAATGCGGCCGTCCGTTATTTTTGTCAGCCATGAAAAAAGAGCAAAATTTTTCCGTCTTCCTGAGTCGTTTCATGTTTTTTATAACATGAAACGAGTATGGACGCTGTAACGATATCCTTTTTCGCAGCGTTGTTCGTCAAGAGGATTCCTGAAACCAAGCATGGTGTCCGGAGGGAGGAATTGGCATGAAATTTGATCATATTGTTGAGGGCGACATTCTGGTCATAGGTTCGGGCCTTGCGGGCGGACTTGCCGCCATCATGGGACTGGATGCAGGAAAGCGTGTGGTCGTGGCAACGAAAGGAAAACTCTGCTGGTCTGGGGCCTCTGCCGTCGTGGGCGGCGCCGCTACGGCCATTTGTTTTCCTGAAGATGATCGGGATCTGTGGATGAAGACCATTGTGGAGGTCTCCGACTATACGGCTGATCAGGAATGGGTCAAAGATTATATTGAAAACGGCTATTCACAAATGGAGAAGATTGACGAGATAACGCACCGTCACGGTCTGGAAGGATTTCCCAGAAATCATGACGGGGCGTACTGGCGTTTTTCCAATCCCAAATATCCCGTCAAAACGCAGCTCTGTAATCCTTATGAGATTCTGGAATCCTTTGCCAGGGAAATACGGCAGCGCGGCGCCGTGTGTTGTGAGCGAGTGATGATTACCCGTCTTCTGGTGCATGAGGGGCAGATCAGGGGGGCGTTCGGCTTCAGTTACAGGACGGGAGAGAGCTGGCTTTTCTGTGCTCCTGTTGTCGTCATGGCAGCAGGAGGATGCACCTTCAAGGTTGATACGTATGATAACTGCGGCGAACCGTTCGTCATGGCCTATGAGGCCGGGGCAAAAATGCTGTCCTTTGACCGGGGCGGTGCTCTGGTTCGACCCAGAAATGCCATGCGTGCCGGGGTCCTGGACAATGTTCCTCTGGCCGGACTGCCCCAGTGGCTGGGGGCTCGTTTTGTCAACGCCGAGGGGACGGAACTGTCGGAACTCATGACGCCGGAGGAACTCAAATCCGGCAGACTCGGTGTGGATTCCGCCATTCAGCGTGAGATGGCTGCGGGACGCGGCCCCATTTATGAAGACTGCACGGTGCTTTCCGAAGAGGACAAGAAGATGCTCTTCCGCCTGAAAAAGGCGAACTGCAAACGTGTTCAGGTGGAATACGGTCTTGATTCCATGACCAGCAGAATACCTCTTCGGATCGAGCAGACCGAGCAGACCTATGTTCCTGATGTCTGCAATCGGATGGGGGGGATTGATATCGATATTCACGGCGAGAGCAATATCCGGGGATTGTTTGTTGCCGGAGATGCCTCGTCGCCCAAGGCCTGTGCGCAGCATCCCTTCCCTGGTGTCGAGATAGGATGGGCCATGTTCAGCGGCGGCCGTATAGGCGGACATGCCGTGGAGGCCTGCGAACGGTACGCCGGACCGGATGAGCAGCTCTGCCGCAGTCTTGCCGAGCCTGCCGTTGCCGAGCTTCTTCATGCCCTGAATTCTCATGGTGATCTTTCACCCGATGCCCTGAAGGAAAAAGTAATTGAAACTCTTATCCCTTATCACGTGAACCATTGTGATGAAGCGGCCATGTCCGCCTGCATATCCCGTCTGGAAAAGCTCGAGGATGAGGCTTTTCCCCGGTTGGGCGTACGGGATTTTCATGAGCTGCGTGAATACGTGGAAGCAAAGAGTATGCTCTGGGTGGCGCTCATGATCGTGCGCAGTGAAATCCGCCGCAAGGAAAGTCGTGTCGGGGTTCATCGCAGGGATTATCCCATGATGGATAATGTGAATTGGCTGAAGTGGATAGGCTTTGTAAAGCGCAACGGGAAACCGGAATTCTTCATGGAAGATATCGCCACTCCCTACTTTGAGGTCCCGAAGACCATAGAGCTTCAGACTCGTCCGAGAGTGTGATTCGGAATAAAGGGATGGATTGCTGCGGTCATGCCGCTGCCGAGAAAATTTGAAAGGAGAATCGATATGGCTGTGCAGGGAATCGACTATGAGCGATGCCTGGATTGTGGCAGGTGCTACGACATCTGCCCTGACGATGTTTTTGGTCGCTTCTGCGGCAAGGTATACGTGCGGGATCCCCTGGGGTGCCAGAGCTGTGCACTGTGCGCCATGGTGTGTCCGGTAAATGCCTGCCGGATAACGGTGGTGAGGCCCAGGCCGCTGCCGGCAGGAAACAGAGGCTGAGTAACCGAAGACATGGACGGTCTGCCGTCATGTTTCCCCCCGTCGAGCGGGGAACATCCGGCAGACGTAAGACTCACAGCGAGGAAAGCTCATATGGATATGGCAGAAAACGGCTGGACCAGAAACAGGGCAATGAGCTTCGTACATGTGGCCGTCGTTCTGTTTTTCATGTTCGGATTCAAATACGTTTGCCCGCCGTTCAGTACGGTGACCCCGGTAGGAGTGGCGGTACTCGGCGTGTTTTTCGGTGTAGTGTGGGGATGGTCCACATGGTGCGCCACATGGGCGAGCATTCTCGGTATTATTGCTCTGGGATTCACGGGCTTTCAGACCGTATCTCAGGCGCTTCAGTTCGGATTTTCCAATAATGTCGTATTGACATTGATGTTTATTTTTCCGTTTATGTATACCCTTGAGCACGGCGGAATCATCAAGATCATTACCTGCAGTCTGGTGAATCTGAAGTTTGCTCAGGGGAAGCCTTGGCTTATTTCTTTTCTGCTGATGCTGTCGGCCGTGGCCATCGGAGCTGTGGTCAATGTGTTCGTAGCCATATTCTTTGTATGGTCCGTTTTTTACACCATGTGCGAAACCTATCGGATAGAAAAGGGAAGATATACGGCATACATGATTTTCGGCATTACCTTTGCCGCCAACATGGGATGTATGATTCTTCCTTTCCTTCCTTTCGTAGCCATGCCTCTCGGAGCCTATCAGAGCGTTTCCGGTGAAGCACTCAATAGTGGTGCCTATACGGTATTCGCCGTTGTCATGAACCTTGTGTATCTGATTCTTTATCTTTTTTTCGGAAAGTATGTTCTGCGCATTGATCTTTCCGATACGAAGATAGGCGGTATCGAGGGAACGGGACCTGTAACCGGATATCAGAAATTCGTCATGCTGCTGCTCGTAATTCTTCTGGTCATTCTGTTCTGGCCCAGTGTCATGCCGAAGGACTGGTCCGTCACTGCCCTGTTCTCCACGCTCGGTACCACGGCTACTCCCGCGCTTCTTATTGTTGTTTTGGCTATTCTCAATTTTCGGGAAGGTATTTCCATTCAGGAAATGTTCACCAAGGGAATCAACTGGGGTGTGGTTTTTCTGGTCATGTCGGTCATGGCTATTCTGAATCCTCTCGGCAATCCTGCCACCGGTATTCCGGGGCTTATAACGGCCATCATGGATCCTCTTCTCAGCGGAAAGAATACCGTGATGTTCCTCATCATCGTGACGCTGCTTCCCGCCTTTTTCACCAATTTTTCCAGCAATACCGTCATGGCCGTCGTTTTTGTCCCCATAGCCTATACCTTTGCCGTCCGTGCCGGTCTGAGCGGCGAGACACTGACGGCCATTCTCTGCATGATCACCACTTGTTCGCTCATGACTCCTGCAGGCAGTGCGACGGCGGCCATCCTTCACGGAAACAAGGACTGGATAACTTCCAGACAGGCCATAGGGTACGGTGCCGTCTCCATGATTCTTGTATGGGCCAGTACGCTGATCATAGGCTATCCTCTGGGGTGCGCTCTTTTTTAGAAAAGTTGCTTATGAAGGGTACGGTAATTTTAATGTCATGAGAAAAATGGAGAAAGAGTGTATACCCGTTTATGTCGTATGAGCATGTATCCTGGACGTTCAGTCTGAAATTGTGTTTGAACGACGGAGAGCACAGGATTCACAAAGAAGCGGCTTCTTTCCTTGCCGGGAAGGAAGCCGCTTCTTGTCATGAGTATTCTTTCTATGAGGAAAACGATGTGCAATCAACAGCTCTGTATTTGTCTTGTGCGGAAACGGAGCGGTTGAACAGGAAGATTAAAGGGCTTCTCTGTAGAACTCCATGTATTCGTGCATGAAAAGGTTGAGCAGGGGATCGTCCTTGTGGGACTTGTTGATGAGAAAGCCGGCATGAATGGTGCGTCTGTCCCGAATCGGGATGGTACATATTTCCGGAGGGGAAACATCATAACGACTTGGTTTTGATGTGACGCAGAGATAATGTCCTTCCAGAAGAATGTTATAGAACATTTGGAAATTATTAACCGATATCTGGATGTTCGGGGTTCCGATTCCCAGAAAGAGCGTCGTCAGAAAGATGTCGTCGGAGCCGGAATGAGTAAATTCGATGAGAGGTTCTTTCAGCAGGGCAGACAGGGATGTGCTCTTGTGCCTGCGGGCGAAGGGAGCTTTTTTTGAAGCGTAGACCACGGGGATTCTGGTATAGACGGGCATGAAGCACAGATGGTCGGGAATGAGGGACAGGGCTTCTTCGAAAAAAAAGTTGATGCCTATCTGACAGGCAGGTTCACGAAGAAGCGTGTAAATGTCCTGAGCATCCAGTTCCATGGCCTTGAGCTGGATTCCCGGAAACTTCTTTTTGAAGCGCGGAAGAAACTGCGGCCATTTGTCCAGAAAAAGTTCGCCTTCCCGATAGATATGCAGAGTTCCGTGGGGATGTTCCGTGATTTTTCCGGATCGAAACCTCTGTTTCAGATCTTCGATGCGATGCAGAAAAGGAGAAAGTTCCCGGGCTATGGTCTCTCCTTCCGGCGTCAGTTCCACCCCTTTGCTTTTTCTGGCGAAAATATCCACGCCGAATTCGTTTTCAAGAGCCTTGACGCTCGCGGCCAGCTGCTGTCGGGATGTGAAAAGTTCCGTACTGGCTTTGTTGATGGATCCGCACTGGATGATTCTGAGCAGAGCGTGAAGCTGTTCAGTTCGCATGCTCCTCCCCCGTGGTACGCTGATGGGACAGAAGACTTCCCCATGCTGCGGCAATGCGCTTTCCCGAAGACTTTTCCGTCGCCAGAACACGGAAATTTTTCTGGCGGAGGACAGGGAAAAGTTGCTTCTCAAACCGGAAAAGCACGTGCTGAGCAGGGCGGTTCATGAACTCTCCAGAACGCCGCCGGCCAGCAGGAAGCCGTCCTTGTCGTAGACGGCGGCGATCTGTCCGGGAGCCGGGGGCTGCTGAGGGGAAAGAAAGTGGATGGTCATGCGGCCTTCGGCTGTTTCCGTACGGGCAGGCGCAGGAGTCTGATGGTAGCGGACGCGCACGAAAAGTTCCTGAGGCCAGAGATTCTGCGGCACCATGAGGTTGAGCTCTCCGGCCGTGCATCGGTCCGCGGGCAGAAAGTGCTTCGGCCCCACCACGAGCGTGTTGGACTCGCGCAGTCTCTTCAGCGCGTACAGCGGTTCCTTCCAGGCTATGCCCAGCCCGCGGCGCTGTCCTTCGGTGTACTGCCAGAGACCCCGGTGTTCGGCAATGATCCTGTTTTCTCCGGCCAGAAGCACGGGGCCCGGACCGGGAAGTTTCAGGCCTTCCGCCTTCCGGGCTTCCAGCCAGGCGTAGTGGTCGTCGTCGGGAATGAAGCAGATTTCCTGACTTTCGGAGGGATCGGGCGGCGTGATGCCGCGCCCGGAAAGCCAGGCCCGGATGTCGGTCTTCTTTTTTTCGGCCAGGGGAAACAGACAGCGGCGCAGCCGTTCTGCGGGAACCAGGGCGAGAAAGTAGCTCTGATCCTTGGTCGAATCGCTTCCTGTCCGGAGCGCGGGGCCGTAAACGGGGTGTTCCGCCACGGCGGCATAATGGCCGGTGGCGAAGACGTCGCCGTATTCCATGGCCCGGTCGAACAGAAGGCCGAACTTCATGGCGCGGTTGCACAGCGAGCACGGATTCGGGGTGCGCGCCATGGTATGGGCAAGGGCGAAGGGCTCCATGACCAGACGGCGGAACTCCTCGGAGAGGTCGACGATCACGAGAGGAATGCCGAAGTCCCGACAGAGCTTTTCCATGGCGGCAAGGGAAGCGCCCTTGCCGGGAGCGGGCAGAAAACGGGCGTGCAGGGCCGTCACCTCGTGCCCCTGTTCCTTCAGAGAGAGCAGGGCGTACAGGCTGTCGGTGCCGCCGCTTATGGCAACAGTGACTTTCATGGGAAGAGTGTGCCATCGAGAGGCAGGGAGAGCAAGAGACTTTCCTCGGGACAAGGCCGGAACATCGGAGACGGTCCTCTCCGCGTTGCCAATCCTCAACGAACGTCCTATGATGAAATCATCGTGTACGGCAGAGGATAACATGTTGCAAAAAGAGGTATTCTCATGAAACGTATTCTGCTTTGTGCGGCGCTTGCCGTCACTTTTCTTCTCGGAGGATGTGCGGCCTCTCCCGTGTACCGGGGACTGGACACGTCCACAGGTTCCTTTGTTTCCACCTATTCTCCCGTGGTGAGCGTGACCGCTGCGGAAGGTTATGAAAACGTCATGGCCGGGCATGTTCTGACCCGTGTGCCGTATGAGACCGGATTCATGAATCTCGTTTCCGCCGACGTGGACTTCTCGCTGTTTAAAAAGGACGGTTCGCAGCTCGTCGCCGTATTCGCCGAATGCCCCAACGATGAAATATGGGAAGTCCGGGCGCTGGGCGTGGACTTCCAGCATCTCAAGGTGTTGTACGAAAGCAACGGCATGGCGCCCAACGACGCCACCGTGCATGTCTATGTCCGTCCCGCGTCCATGGATCCGTGGACGGTGCTGTTCGCCAGGGAAGGCAAGGCCGAGTGGCAGGGCGATACCCTCGTCGCCCGTTATGAATGGATAGGCGGCACGCAGACGGGCAAGCTGATCGTGGAATACCGCGAGCCCGCGCCGGAGCTGCTTTCCGGCATGATGCCCGGACTCGACGTGCTGACCTCGTTCATCGAACGTTCTCAGAAGGCCTTCACGATCGGCGGCGTGCCCGAAGTTCCGGCTCCTGCGCAGCGCAGGAACGTGACGATATCCGACAAGCTGCTTGCGCCTGTGCTCGGATCCGTAAGTATACACAATAATTTCAAAATATTTTGATGTGCTGCCGTCTGAGAACGGCAGCGGAAGGAGCGGCCTCCGGCTGTCGCCGGGGCTGCGGGGGCGGGCTTCAGGCCCGCCTTTTTCATGGTTTCCGGAGAAGCGGCGCCGCAGCGCGGACAATGCTTGACAGAAAGGCGCCTCCCGAGTAAATACAACAGTTCACCTTGTTCGCCGTATGGTTTTTCCGGCAGGAAGTCGGGAGCGGCGGACCTCTGACCGTAAGGAGATATCCTACATGCGCAAAATGGAAACCCTGCTGCTCCTTTCTCCGGAGCTGTCTGTGGAAGAGCGCGAAACCGTCCTGAAGACCATGGACGAAGTCATCACCCGCGAAGGCGGCAAGATGCTCGTCGTGGATCAGTGGGGCATGCGCGACCTGGCCTATCCCGTCCGCAAGCAGATGCGCGGCTTCTATGTTCGTCTTGAATATGCCGCTCCTTCTCAGCTCGTGGCTGAACTGGAACGCATCATCCGCATCACCGACGGCGTGTTCAAGTTCATGACCGTCAAGCTGGCCGACTCCGTCGAAGCCACCGAGGAGGTCGCGTAATGGCTTTCCGTAAGAAGTTTGCTCCTCGCCGCAAGTTCTGCCGCTTCTGCGCCGACGCCGAACTGGCTCTCGACTACAAGCGTCCCGACATTCTCCGCGACTTCATCACCGAACGCGGCAAGATCGTCGCCCGCCGCATCACCGGCACCTGCGCCAAGCATCAGCGCGCTCTCACCACCGAGATCAAGCGTGCCCGTCAGATGGCCCTGCTGTTCTACACTTCCGCCCATTCCAGCGAAGTTAAGAAGAAGACCAACATCTAACGGCATAGGAGAGCAAAATGAAAGTTATTCTTCGTGCCGACGTTGAAAAGCTCGGTCACCTTGGCGATATCGTCAATGTCAAGCCCGGCTACGGCCGCAACTATCTGCTGCCTCAGCAGCTGGCCAGCCTTGCCACTCCCGCCAACATCCGCGTGTTCGAACTCGAACGCAAGAAGCTGCAGGCCCGCATGGACGCCCTGCGCGCCGCTGCCGCCGACCTCGCTTCCAAGCTCGAAGGCGTGGTGGTGACCATCGCCATGCGCGTTGGCGAAAACGACAAGCTCTATGGTTCCGTCACCCCGGCCATGATCGGCGACGCTCTCGCCGCCATGGGCATCGAAGTGGATCGTCATCGTCTGCTTCTCGACGGCTCCATCCGCACCCTGGGCGAACACAACGTGCGCGCCCGTCTGCATGCCGACGTGGTTCCTTCCTTCACCGTGAAGATCGTGTCTGAAGAAAAGCACATCGCTGAAGAAGAAGCCCCCGTGGAAGCTCCCGCCGCCGAAGCGGAAGCTCCTGCTGAAAATGCCTAATCAGCTTCCCCGGAAGCCTGACGAGTCATGGACAGCCCGGATACCGTCATGAATGAAGCCGCCGCTCC
>JAXVQY010000298.1:0-7696 GCA_037303805.1 bacterium
GGCGATGCGGGCCCTGCGGCTGCCGTTGATGATATCGGGGTTGCGGCGCTCCTGACTGGTCATGGAGTTCAGGATGGCTTCCGTTTTGTTCAGTTCCTTTTCATGGCCGCTCAGATCCCCCAGCTTGCCGGCGAGTCCGCCGAGACCGGGAATCATCTTCATGAGGGATTCGAGGGAACCGAGCTTGCGCATGTGACGCATCTGCGTGCGGAAGTCTTCCAGGTCGAATTTGGCCTTCTGCATCTTTTTGGCAAGAGCTTCGGCCTCTTCGGCCTTCATTTCGCTCTGCGCCTTTTCCAGCAGGGTGAGTACGTCGCCCATGCCGAGGATGCGGCCCGCAACACGGTCGGGATGGAACACTTCCATTTCGGAAAGTTTTTCGCCCATACCGACAAATTTTACCGGTGCGCCCGTGACCGACTTGATGGAAAGCGCTGCACCGCCGCGGGCGTCGCCGTCCATCTTGGTAAGGACCACGCCCGTGATGCCGAGATGTTCGTTGAACGATTCGGCGACGGTCACGGCGTCCTGACCGGTCATGGCGTCTGCCACGAACAGGATTTCCTGCGGATGTACCGTTTCCTTGATGGAGACGAGCTCCTGCATGAGAGGTTCGTCCACATGGAGGCGGCCCGCGGTATCAATGATGACCACGGTGCACTGCTGGGCGCGGGCGTCTTCCACGGCCGCACGGGCAATGTCCACCGGATTCATGTCCACGGTGGAATTGAAGCAGGGGATGTCGAGCTGTTTGGCCAGCGTACGCAGCTGATCAATGGCGGCGGGGCGGTACACGTCGGCAGGGACGAGATAGGGGCGCATTTTCTGCTTGCGCAGCAGAAGGGCCAGTTTGCCCGAAGACGTGGTTTTACCGGAACCCTGAAGGCCGACCATGAGAATGACGGAAGGCTGTGCCCCCTGCAGCTTCAGGCCGGTATCTTCACCGCCGAGCAGTTTGACCAGTTCGTCGTGGACGACCTGTATGACCTGCTGCGCCGGAGTGACGCCCTTCATGACCTGGACGCCGAGCGCAGCCTCGCGCACGCGATCCACGAATTCCTTGACGATCTTGAAGTTTACGTCGGCTTCGAGAAGCGCGAGGCGTACTTCACGCAGAGCGTCCTGGATATTGGATTCCGTGAGCTGGGCGCGGCCGCTGAGATTGCGGAACACGCCGGAGAGTCGGTCTGTCAGGCTTTCGAACATCGTATTTCCCGTTCTTATGACTTGGAACTAAGAACCGTTACGCAACTTTTTCTTTCAAGTCAAGTCCAACATGGCGGCACGGAGTCGCAGTCTCCGGCCCGCCGGTCTTGCCTCTTGCCCTTGCGGGCCGGGGCGGGTATTCTGGGCATTCCTCATGAAAAACGTATTTCAGGAGCCGTCATGTCTGTCATCATGGGAACCGCCGGGCATATCGACCACGGCAAGACATCGCTCATCAGGGCACTTACAGGTATAGATTGCGACCGTCTCGGCGAAGAAAAGCGCCGCGGCATCACCATAGAACTGGGTTTTGCCTACGCCGATCTTCCCGGAGGGGAGCGCATGGGCATTGTGGACATGCCGGGACATGAGCGTTTCGTGCGTACCATGGTGGCCGGAGCCTCCGGTATAGATTTCGTTCTGCTGGTCATTTCCGCCGACGAGGGCGTCATGCCGCAGACCCGCGAACATCTGGAAATCTGCACGCTGCTCGGCGTGCGTCACGGCATTGTGGCGCTGACCAAGATCGACATGGTGGACGCCGACATGCTGGAGCTGGCCAAGGAGGACGTGCGGGACTTTCTGAAGGGAACGTTCCTGGAGGAGGCTCCCATTTTTCCCGTATCTTCGGTCACGGGAGAAGGGCTCGACGCACTGCGTGCCGCCATTGTGGAGCAGAGCCGCCGTCAGCCCCGCCGCCGTTCCGATCTTTTCCGACTGCCCGTGGACCGCGTGTTCTCGCTCAAGGGGCACGGTACCGTAGTGACCGGCACGCTTATTTCCGGAAACGCGAAATGCGGCGATGAAGTGGAACTTCTGCCCAGCGGCAGGCTTTCCCATATCCGCAGCATTCAGTGTCACGGTCAGGGACAGGAAGTCGCCGAGGCCGGACACCGCATTTCCCTGAATCTGCACGGGCTGGCCGTGGAGGACATCAGTCGCGGCGACGTGGTGACTCATGTGGGCACCATGAAGAATTCCAGGCGCTGGATCGTGGAGCTGACCTGTCTCAAGTCATCCCCCCGCGGCCTGCGTCATCGCGGTGAGATCCACTTCCATCACAGTGCGCGGGAACTTGCCGCCCGTCTGTACTTTTACGACCGCGACCGCCTTGAACCGGGAGAAACCGCGCTGGCGGAAGTGCATTTTTCCGAGCCCGTGGCGGGTATCTTTGCCGACCGCTGCATTATCAGAGCATTTTCGCCTCTGCGGACCGTGGCCGGCGGTTCCATTCTTTATCCTCTGGATACGGCGCCGCGCCGCAGCCACATCGACGCGGAAATGCAGCAGCGTCTTCTGGCCCTGCCCGATGCCGACGAGGAAACCCGCATCGGCGTGCAGCTTGAGCTTGCCGGACGCTTCGGGGCAACGCTGGCCGATCTTTCCATTCTGACCGATCTCAGCAGAAAGTCTCTGGAGAATCATCTTCAGGCCATGTCCGGCAAGGGCAGTGCACTCTGCTGGGATAAGGATGCCAGGTGCTGGATTTCCTCCATCTGGCTGGAACGACTGCTTGAACGTGCACTTGTTGCCGCTGAGGCCTTTCATAGGAAGTATCCGCTGGAACACGGCATGGCCAAAGGCGTGATTCTTTCCGGCATGGGGGCAGGCGTGCCGCCGAAACTGGCGCACTTTGCTCTGGAAAAGCTGATCCGTTCCGGTCGTCTGGCGGCCGAGGGCGAACTGCTTCGTCTGCCGCAGCATCAGGTTTCCCTTGCCGACGATCAGCAGGCTCTCAAGGAAGCCCTGCTCAAGGCGCATCTGGACTCGCCGCTCATGCCGCCGAATCATACGGAACTTTTTTCCGCACTCGGCATCACGGCCCGGCAGGCCCAGCCCATATTCAAGCTGCTGGTTGCGGAAGGCTCGCTGGTGAAGATCAAGGAGGATCTCTATTATCTGTCTTCGGTCATGAACGATCTGCGTGAAAAGGTACGGACGTTCCTTATGGAGCACAGTGAGATAACTCCAGGTGATTTCAGAGATATTTCAGGTATTTCAAGAAAGAACGGCATAGCGCTTCTGGAGCATTTCGACAAGGAGCAGCTCACCATGCGCGTGGGCGACAAGAGAGTGCTGCGCGGCAGGAGTGCGTAACATGGGCGCAGTTGTGGCGCTGGACTTTGAAACGTCCGACAAGTACGCCGACAGTGCGTGCGCCCTGGGCATGTCCCGCATTGAGGGCGGGCAGGTGGTTGCCGACTGGTACCGGCTCATCCGGCCGCCCCGTTCTCGTGTCTATTTCACGGAGATTCACGGACTGACATGGGACATGCTGAAGGATCAGCCCAGGTTCATCGATCTCTGGCCTGAGATTTCCTCGTTTCTCCGCGGGGCGACACTTCTGGTGGCGCATAATGCGAGTTTCGACCGTCGGGTGCTCATCGGCTGCTGCCGCTCCTATGGTCTGGAGGCTCCGCATCTGCCCTTTGTCTGCACGGTGAAAGGGTCGCGGCGCGGTCTGCATCTGCCGCATCACCGTCTCAATGACGTGTGCGAATATCTGGGACTGGAACTGAATCATCACAATGCGGCCTCCGATGCTCTGGCCGCGGCGAAAATCTATCTTCATCTCCGCTCGCTCGGCATGACGGACGAGGAGATGATGCTGAAGGGATAAAAGCGCGCCGGACGTCTTGCCCGGAGTCTCCGGCCGGTCTATATTTGGTAAAAGCAAATATGTTGTGAGGTTGTCATGATTATCGAATGTCCTTCCTGCCGCTTCAGACGCGATGTGCCCACGGCCTCCATCCGGCCCGGAAAGAAATATAAGGTGACCTGCCCGCGCTGTTCCTCGGTCTTTCATTTTTCTCTGCCGGAAGAGGAGCCGGCTCCGCAGGAGGAGGCGGAAAAGAACGTCGCCGCCCGGACGGCGGGGGATGTCGCGCCTTCCGCAGAACCGAAACCGGCGGTTCCTCATCTTTCCACGGAGCAGGAAGGAGACGATCCTCTTCCTCCCGGAGCGCAGATTCCGCAGTTCAATCGCGAGGAACCGGCAGAGGAAAAGCCGGAACCGGCTCCGGAAAAGAAGGCGGAAGAGAGACATAAGCCGACAAGTCTCTGGGAACGCTGGCAGAGCATGCGCGAACATGTGCGTCAGTACGACGAAGGGCAGGAAGAGTCGGCCTCCCGCAATGACGGTCGTCCCGACGGCGCTCCGTGGGAAAGTCCGGAATATTACGGCTTCTGGGGCAGTTTTTCCCGCACGCTGCTCGGCGTTCTGTTTCACGCGCCGGACTTTTTCCGGCATGTGCGCTGCAATTTTTCGGTGATCCGTCCCATTCTGTTTTATGTTCTGCTGAGCCTTTTTCAGATGCTCGCCTCGCGTCTCTGGTCCATGAAGGCGCTTCAGGAACTGACGGCCACTGCCACCGATCCGCAGACGCTGGCCATGGCCGAGACGCTGATGAAGACCATGAATCTGCCTCTCATGCTTCTGGTCACGCCGTTTTTCTCCATTTTTCAGGCCGTGATTCTGGCGGGACTCTACCATCTGATGATCCGCATGGTGCAGCCTGACCGGGCGGATTTCTCCACGACGCTGCGGGTGGTATGCTACAGCGCGGCACCGCTTGTTCTGTGTATCGTGCCCATGGTGGGCAGTCTCATTGCTTCCATCTGGTTCGTGGCCGCGGCGTTCATCGGCTGCAAGTTCGCCCTTAATCTTTCCTGGTCTCGGACCATACTGGCGCTGCTGCCGCTTTACATCCTTGAATTTGCGCTGGTTTCTCAGATTCCCGCCTTCATGGCCGGTATGTCCTGATATCGGCAGCAATATCCTCCGGGTGAAAGTGCACCGGATGCGAACGGGGTTCCGCCTTTTCGGCGAAACCCCGTTTTTCAGCTGCGGAAAGAGCGTGCACCGCTCAGGAGAAGAGCCCCGGAAACTTCAGGAAGACAAGTCCGCCTGTTCGGACATCGGCAGACAGATCATCGTCATGCGGGAAGCCGGAGCTTCCTGAAAGTCCTTTCCCGGATGATCGGCCTGCCGGGCGGACTTTTTATTTTTTTGCCTCCCGAAGCGCGGCGCGGTAGTCACGTACGGCCCTGTTGTGTTCGGAAAGCGTCTTGGAGAAGTTGTGTCCTCTGTCGCGCCCCGTGGCCACGAAATAGAGATAATCATGCTTTTCCGGACTGATGGCCGCCTTGAGTGCGGATGTTCCGAAGGAGCAGATGGGGCCGGGCGGCAGTCCCGGATTCTGATAGGTATTATAACGATTGTTCGCGTTTTCCAGATGACTGCGAAGAAGCGGTCCGTCGAAGGTTCTGCCCAGTCCGTAGATGACGGTCGGATCTGCCTGCAGAAGCATGTTTTTTTCCAGTCTGTTGGCATAGACACCGGCCACGCGGGCACGTTCCTCGGGTACGCTGGTTTCCTTTTCCACGATGGAGGCAAGCGTCACGAGGCGTTTCAGTTCATCGGGTGCCGGTCTTTTTCCGTCCGGCCACAGCTTGTCCGCACGTCTCCAGAACATTTCCACGAGCCTGTTGGCCACGGCCCTTGCCGCATCCCGGTTCAGTTCGCGCGGGTGCGGCAGCAGGTAGGTGTCGGGGAAAAGAAATCCTTCCGCCGAATCAAAGGGGATGCCCCAGTGTCGGAGAAATTCCGGATCATGTATGACGGACGTGAAGTCCGCCGCCTTGCAGAATCCTCCCTCCTCCACAAGTTCGGCCACATCCCACCATGCCAGGCCTTCGCGCAGGGTCAGCCTGTAGAGCATGGCCTTGCCGGAGACCAGCATGTCCAGCACGGTTTCCGGCAGCCAGCCGGTACTGACCAGAAAACGTCCCGCCTGAAGATGACGGCTTTTTTCCTTGTAGCGCACCAGAAGCTGGAAACGCGGGGCACTTGTGATGACCCCTTCCTTTTCCAGCATGGCGGCCACCTGGTTCAGATTCATGCCCGGTTCGATATCGACGATGAGATTCTTGCCCGGCGTCTGCGGAGGCGTGTCCAGAAAATTGCGGACATCATACCAGGCGTAGCCGCCGGCGCCGAGGCACACTATCAGTACCAGGGTCAGCAGCCACAGGAGAGGACGACGCTTTCGAGTCGGACGGGAAGGTTTTTCCGGCGAAGGGGAGTCGTTCCCCTGACGGGAGCGGGATGTGTCGCCGGTCTGTTTTGCAGCTTCCGTCGACGGAGTTATGCTTGTTTCCGCTTCGGAGCGGAGAGATTCCGTATGATCATGATCCTGGCTCATGCCCTCAGTCTCCTGTCTTCCGGCTGATCAAGAAAACTTTCCAGAATGAGGACGGCGGCCTGTTGATCCACCACCTTCTTCACTTCGCGAAAGCCCATGCCGAAGTCGTAGAGTTCATGTTCCGCGGCTGCGCTGCTCAGAACTTCGTTCATCCAGTAGACGGGCAGCGTGGTGCGGCGTTTCAGGGATTCCACGAAATGACGCACCTGCACGGTGGTGAGACATTCCGTTCCGTCGGTATAGAGAGGCAGACCGACGACGATGGCCTCGGCCTGTTCCTTTTCCAGCAGTTCCAGCAGCTGGGCAAAGAAGGCGGCCTTGGTCTCTCTTTTCAGGGTGCAGCGGGGGAAGGCAAAGGAGCCGTCCATGTCGGAAACGGCGATGCCCACACGTTTGAGACCGTAGTCGATGGCGAGATATTTCATCGAATTACAAGGTCAGCATGCCTGGGAAGACAAGATTGATGATGATCATGATGATGCTGAGACACAGAAGCGCCCATATCCCTGCCAGAACGTCGTCGATCATGATGCCCCAGCCGGAGGGAAGCCAGCTTTCCGAGGCATGCACGGGCCACGGCTTCAGGATGTCGAAGAAGCGGAATAAAAGAAAAGGAACGAGAAGAAAAACGATGTCCCTCCATGTGGAAGCGGAGGAGAGGCTTCCGAGGCAGAGCATGGCCGTCCATTGCCCGACGAGTTCGTCGATGACCACACAGCCGGGATCCTGACGGTTCAGCAGCGTTTCGGCACGGGAGGCGGCGAATCCGCCGAGAATGAAGAGGGAAAGCAGCAGCACGAAGCGCCAGGGCAGAGAGAGGGGAAGAAAGATAAAGGGCGCCAGGAGCGTCGCAAAAAACGAACCTGCCGTTCCGGGGGCCTTGGGGGCAAGCCCTGCCGGTCCGAGACGACAGAAGTGAAGAACGACGGTATCAAAGGAAGTCATGCAAACTCCAGAATGTCGAGGTTTGCTTCAGAATAGAAGCTACCGCCTCGCTTTGCAAGGGGATGGGCGACAGTGTGCGTGAGAGTCCGGCCTTCGGGAACTTGACGAAAAGCCAACCTTTTTCTTGTCATCCTCTCTCAGTGCTGATACGAAAGAAGCGTGCCCGGGTGGCGAAACTGGTATACGCAAGGGACTTAAAATCCCTCGTCCGCAAGGACTTGCGGGTTCGATCCCCGCACCGGGTACCATTTCAATTTATTTAAAAGCAATGCCGTGTTTTTACACGGCTTTTTTTGGTTAAAAGAAAACCCCCAGCTAGGCTGGGGGTTCCCGAAAACTTA
>JAXVQY010000299.1:0-5716 GCA_037303805.1 bacterium
GAGGCGGAGTTTGTCCGGGCAGGCGGTCCGGGGAGCCGCGCGTACTCGGGGGAGCCGCTTCCGTGACTCCGGCCGGAAGGAGGCGTTCTTGCGGGAAGCGTCGGCCGGGGCGTGGCGGAACCCTTTGACTTTCCTTTGGGAGGTAAGGAAATACGTTGCGTTTTGAAGGGAACGGCTCTATCTTGTTCCGCAGTTCCATCCCACCTGGAGGCTCCCATGCAAAAGTTTCGTGTCCTGACCACGGCGGCGCTCGCCCTCGTCACTTTTTTGACCGGCGGCGGCGTCATGAAGGCCGTCAGCGCGGAAAACGATTATGATTCCCTGCGCCGTTTCAGTCAGATTCTGGACATGGTGGAGCAGTACTACGTCAACGACGTTTCCCAGAAGGAGCTTCTGGACGGAGCGATCAAGGGCATGCTCCAGAACCTTGATCCCCATTCCACGCTCATGACGGAAAAGGAATTTCAGGAAATGCAGGAAAACACCAACGGCGAGTTCTTCGGCGTGGGTGTGGAAATAACCATGGAAAACGGTCAGGTCATGGTGGTGAGTCCCATCGAGGACACCCCGGGCTACAAGGCCGGCCTGCGTGCGGGCGATTCCATCATTGCCGTGGACGGGCAGTACACCATGGAAATGTCGCTCACGGAAGTGGTGTCCAAGATGCGCGGCAAGCGCGGCACCACGGTGGAACTTCAGGTGGTGCACAAGAACAGCACCCGTCCCGTGACCATGAAGATCAAGCGTGACGCCATTCCGCTCATCAGCGTGAAGGCCCGCGAACTGGAACCCGGGTACTGGTGGATCCGTCTGACCCGCTTCAGCGGCCACACCGCCCAGGAACTTTCCGAAGCCCTGTCCAAGGCGAAGTCGAAGGGCGCGCTCAAGGGCGTGGTGCTCGATCTGCGCAACAACCCCGGCGGTCTGCTCGATCAGAGCGTGGAAGTGGCCGATCAGTTCCTCAAGGACGGCGTGATCGTGTCCATGCGCGGCCGCGACGCCTCCTCGGAACGCACCTTCAAGGCTCATGCCCAGCCGGACGACGTGGACTGTCCCATGGTGGTGCTGGTGAACTCCGGCTCCGCTTCGGCTTCCGAAATCGTGGCCGGTGCGCTGCGCGATCAGAAGCGCGCGCTCATTCTCGGCGAACGCACCTTCGGCAAGGGTTCGGTGCAGAATCTCATCCCGCTGGCCGACGGCGCGGGGCTCAAGCTCACCGTGGCCCGCTACTACACGCCTTCCGGCAAGTCCATTCAGGCCGAGGGCATTTCTCCCGATTTCGAGGTGGCCTGGGAGGCTCCCCGCGAGGATACCGGCGAACCGGCCCTGCTCCTGCGCGAGAAGGATCTGCGCGGGCATCTCGAGCAGAAGAACGAAAAGGCCGATGCGCCCAAGGAAGAAGAGAAGGTCAGCGATGCCGAGGACATGAGCGCCATGCTCGCCCGGGACAATCAGCTGCGTCTGGCGCTCCAGTTCGTGAAGACCCTGCCCGTGCTCAAGTCGCTCAAGAACTAGACCGGCGGGGCGGTCGCTGCGGTCTGCCTCCGGAAGGGCGCAGCCGCAGGCCGGTTTCCGTCGCGGCCGCAGGACCGGGAGTCTTTCTTCCGTCCCGGTCGGCGGAAGGCGCGTTCCGGTCGGCGCGTCAACATGTTTCGGGGCGTTCCGCCTTTTCTCCAGAAGCGGAACGTCCTTCCGGGGATCGTTCCCGGCGGTCAGGCGCTCATGGCCGCGGAACGGGCCGGAGCCGCACCCCGGACGGCGCGCTGCGTCGCAGGCAGGTTCCGTTCCGGGCCGCAACGGCCCTTCATTTCCGGGGCCGCGTCGGCAAGGCGCGCGTCCCGCAACGCCAGGACGGAGGTTTTCCATGCTTCAGCAAACCCTTTCCATCATCAAGCCCGACGCCGTGGCCCGCAATCTGCAGGGCGAAATTCTGGCCATGATCCAGAACAGCGGCCTGCGCATCGTGGCCATGAAAATGATTCGTCTGACCCGCGCTCAGGCCGAAGCCTTCTATGAAGTGCACAAGGATCGCCCCTTCTACGCGGATCTCGTGGAATACATGACCTCCGGTCCCGTGGTCTGCTCCGTGCTCGAAGGCGAGGACGCCATAGCCTCGTATCGTGCGCTCATGGGTGCCACCAATCCCGCTTCCGCGGCCGAAGGCACCATACGCAGACGCTACGCCCAGAGTGTGCAGGCCAACGCCGTTCACGGCTCCGACGCTCCCGAAACCGCCGCCCGGGAAGTCGCCTTCTTCTTCAGCCGGACGGAAATCGTGGGCTGAGCCATGAAGACGATAGGCTGCATAGGCTGCGGCAACATGGGCGGCGGCGTGCTCAAGGGACTTGCTCCGCATGAGGAATTCACGCTGCTCGGTCATGATCATACCCGCGCCAAGGTGGAAGGCATCGGTTCCGAAGGCCGTGTGAAATTCGTGGAAACCCCGCTGGATCTGGCCGGTGAGGCCGACGTCATCATTCTGGCGGTGAAACCCTATCAGATGGAAGCCATGCTCGAGGAAATCCGTCCCGCGCTGGATTCCTCCAAAATCGTGGTTTCCCTGGCGGCCGCCTTTTCTCAGGAAAAGCTGAAGAAGGGCGTGGACGGCCGCTGTGCCGTGGTGCGCTGCATGCCCAATCTGCCCGTCATCGTGGGCAGGGGCGTGTTCGCTCTCTGCTTTGAGGATCCCGACCTCGGCGAGAAGCGCAGCGAAGAACTGCTGGCCATGTTCCGCCTCATGGGTCTCGCCGTGGTGCTTCCCGAAGCGCAGTTCCCGGCCTTTTCCTCGCTGGTGGGCTGCGGCCCGGCCTTCGCGCTGCTCTTCATGGAAGGGCTGCTCAACGCCGGCATCACCATGGGCCTCAAGGCTTCCGTGTCCCGCGATCTCATCGCGGCCATGATCGAAGGCACGGCCCGTCTTGCCCTGGAAAGCGGCGAGAGCTTCGCCGATCTGCGCGTGAAGGTGTGTTCCCCCTCCGGCACCACCATCCGCGGCGTCAACCACATGGAACGCTGCGCCGTGCCCGGTCATGTGACCGACGCCGTGCTCGAAGCCCTGAAGCGCGACCGCGAAATGGCTTCCGGAAAGTAACCGGCGCGCGGACGGAGCGTTCGCGCCCGGGCGGCGACCGCGTCGCCCTGCAGGATAACGGAACTTTCTCCCCCGGCCCGTCCGCGGCCCGGGGGAGATCGGTTTTTTCCCGTGCGGACCCGCTCCGCGCCTTCTTTTTCTTTTCCCGGACGCCGCTTCGGTGCGTCCCGCCGAGGTATTCCCCATGCAGATGCCCGACAGAAGAATGTTCTTCCAGATCAACTGGGGACTGGTGCTCATCACCATCCTGCTGTTCGCCGTGGGCATGGTGAACCTGTATTCCGCCAGCGGCTCCCGCATCGAGGGCGGCTTCGTGCTGTCTCCCTTCTATCAGCGTCAGTTCGTGTGGGGCCTCATCGGGCTGGCCGTCATGGTGACGTGCATGCTCATCGACTACCGGCGCATCGAACGCCTGGCCGTGCCGTGCTACGTCATCGTGCTCATCCTGCTCATGCTGGTCCCCATCGTGGGCAAGACCGTGTACGGCGCCAAACGCTGGATCGACCTCGGCGTCATGAACCTTCAGCCCAGCGAACTCGCCAAGTTCGCCGTGCTCATGATGGGCGCCAAGGCCCTCTGCCGCGACGGGGAGTCCCTCGGCTGGAAACGTCTCGGACAGGTGCTCGCCATCGGCGTCGTGCCCTTCCTCTTCATCGCCAAGCAGCCCGACCTCGGCTCCGGTCTCACCGTGCTCGTCCTGCTCGGCGGCATGGTGCTCTTCCACGGCGTGAAGTGGAAGGTGCTGCGCGTCTGCCTCGTGGTCATCCCCCTGCTCATGCCCCTCGGATGGTTCGTTCTGCACGATTATCAGCAGGAACGCATTCTCACCTTCCTCGATCCCACCCGCGACCCCAGAGGCGCGGGCTATCACATCATCCAGTCCCAGATCGCCATAGGCTCGGGCGAAATGTTCGGCAAGGGCTTCCTCGCCGGAACGCAGAGCCAGCTCCGCTTCCTGCCCGAAAAACATACCGACTTCGCCATCGCCGTCCTCGGCGAGGAATGGGGCTTTGCCGGATGCATGGCCCTCGTCACCCTGTTCTGCCTCTTCCTCATGGCCATGTACAGCACCGTCCGCGACGCCAAGGACCGCTTCGGCTCCACCCTCGCCGCCGGTATCTTCTTCTACTTCTTCTGGCAGATCATCGTGAATATCGGCATGGTCGTCGGCCTCATGCCCGTGGTCGGCATGCCCCTGCCCTTCATCAGCTACGGCGGCACCGCCCTTGTGGTCAACTGCGCCCTCGTGGGCATCGTCCTCAGCATCTCCATGCGCCGCTTCGTCTTCAAGAGTTAGGAAAGGCAGCGGGGGAAATCATTCCCCCCGCACCCCTCTGTTTCCGTCGCCGGACACGTCCGCCGACGGGATAGGGCGGCAGGCTGCGCTTCTGCCCGGATTGTCCGCGGCTTCTTCCGGAGACCGCCTGGGGCCTTCTCCGTGGAGGGCTCTCTTCTTTCTTTCGTCGAGGATGTCCCGATGTTTTCCCGGGGGAACGGTCTGCCGTTTCCTCCGGCCTGGGGTCGTGTTCTGCCGGACCCGGCTGCGGGTCGTCTGCCGGCGCGGCCCTGCCGGGCAGCGGTTGCAAGGAAGGTGTCCGGATGGAAAGGGGCCTTCGTGCCGGGACGGAGCGGTCGGGGCACTCCCGCCGTCAGCCCGTGCCGCCCCGTGCAGGTCCCGCAGTCCGTGCGGCGTGTCCTGCGCCCACGGGAGGCCGTGCTTCTCCGGCGGCGGAAAGGGGGAGGCTCGTTCATGCAGGGCGTGTCCCCAGGTCCGCGACCTGTCCTCCGGCGGTCGTGCCGACGGGACGTCGCCGGGCACTTGTTCTTCCGTTTTTCCGCGGAACAAGGATGTGACGCGGCCGTCGGCTCCGGCAGAAATGTGTCAGTTTTGTGACAATGCTCCCTTGGCATGAGTTTTTTGCCGGAAGGGCGAAAAAGGGGCGTGCGTCATCTGTATATTCAATGGAAACAACAGGTTGATACAGTCCCGGCCTTGGGTTTTCCGTATCGTGAAAAAAAGTTCTAACGGATTTTTATTTATTTTTTACTTTGCCGAAACAGAGAATAAATTTGAAATACAAAGAGGGCGATGTGCCCGTCCTGAAGCAGCGCAAAGGTTCCGAAGGTAAAAGACAGAGGCTTTCCAATATGATAGGGAGCGGGAAGGTCCTTGTAACTTTTTTTGCAAAAGGCTTCTCCGAACCTCTTTATTTCTTGAAAAAAAGTCATCCGGCTTTGACAAAGAGCGGAAAACGGGGTAGCTAAAAACAATGATTCTACTCCCAATAATTCAGGAGCGCAGAACTTTGGGGGCTTAGAATACAACGGTAGAGTGGCCCCTTTTTACAGCTTCGGTTGGAGGTTCTCGGAATGATCAACATCGACATAACCCTCCTGATTCAGTTGGTGAACTTTCTGATCGCCCTTGCGATCATAAATTACCTGATCGTTCGCCCGGTACGGGGCATCCTTGCCCGCCGCCGCGCGCAGAATGATGAACTGAGAGGAGCCGCCGAGTCCCTGGAGGGCGAGGCAGGCCTCAGGATGGAAGGTTACAACGCCCGCATCGAAAAGGCCCGCGCGGAAGTGGCGGCTGTGCGCAAGAGCATGAAGGCTGCCGCGGAA
>JAXVQY010000300.1:0-7118 GCA_037303805.1 bacterium
TATTCTCTTAAGAATGAATTAATATCTTCTATTTCAATATTATTATATCTTTCAAAGTACAGATATCCCTTGTGACTTATGCTCAAAAAGAAGAATTTATTATCTAAGATAAAATAGTTATGTTCATCTTTTATCAGTTTATACTCCTTAGTTTGTTCTTTTATTGTAATTTTTACATTTATTCCTTGTATTTCTCTATAATTATTCATATTGAATCTATATCTAAAGACTTTTGAATAATCATATCTCCTTCTAAAAATTTCTAAAATTGGAGTTATACCACTTATATTTTCATCATAAACTTTTAGGCCAAGCTCACATGCCTGAACAAGATCTTCTAGACGCCAGTGTAAAAGATCTAAGACTTCATATCCTTTGTACCAGTATTTTTCCATATGCTATCCTGTTTGTATAAAATTTATGAAAATAGTAACTCTGAAGATAAGTTTAAATTGGGGACTTCTTTGCCTTCCCTCAAAGCATCCAACAAGTCAGCCCACCACTGAAACGAATAGCGCATTAATTCACGGTACTGCGCTCTATTATAAGCCTGTTCAACAGATGACCCAGAAGAATGAGCTAGGCCTCGCTCCACGATTTTATCTGGAAGGCCATATTCACGAGCAAGCGACCCCCATACTTTTCTCCAGCCATGAATGCACATTTTGCCTTTCGGAATACCTGCCCTGTGCATTGAATTATTGACCCCTTCCACTCCAAGATGTCCTGACTTGCCTCCAGAAGGAAACAGGTAGCTATTTATCCGAAAATCCTGCAATGTTTTCAGAACAGAAAGAGCCTGAGTTGAAAGAGGAATGACAAAATCTCTTCTCTGACCGATTTCCCCCTTCATATTTTCAGCGGGGATTTTCCATATGGCCTCATCAAAGTTTATGTCCTCCCACTTGGACATAAGCATGGAAGATGCGCGCAATGGGATCAGTGGAAACAATTTAAGAGCTGCTCCAGTGTAGGGTGAACAGCGCCCCGCATCAATAAATTTTTCTATTTTACGAAGCATCTCTGCTACTCCGTTTTTGTCCGTAATAGCAGGAAAACCCTCAAAATTAATATCTTTTTTAGGCTTCGGAAACAATACCGTCAAATCTTCTGCTATATTGTACTTGTGGTAGCCGTTTATTTTGGCAAAACGGCATACCTGGGAAATAATTGTCGCTACCCGGTTTGCCATTTCACGCCGACCATTTTCAGCTATTACCGAACAGACGGCTTTTAGATCAGCAAACTCAAGGCTGGAATAGGGACTTTTACCAATGACAGGCAGGATATGTTTTTCCAGACGTCCTACTGTGGACTTGATGGTTTTCTCATCCTTGTCATTTTTCCAGAAGTTCAGCCATTCATCAGAAACCATGCCGAATGTCCGTCCGTCTTCCTCTGCTTTTTTCAGGGTGGCCTTTTTCTCAGCAACGGTATCAATGCCTGCCTTCAAAGCCTTCTTTTCTTCGTTTCTCAATAAGCGGGCTTCGGCGAGTGACACCTTTTCGTTACCGAGGACTCGTCTTTTTGCGACACCGTTTAGACGTCCGCGCATAAACCAGGTGCCCTTATTTTTTTCAGTGATGTTAAGATAAAGCCCCCCTCCATCATTAAGTTGGACGGGAGTTCCTTTTCTGAGGGCGACTTCAACCTGTTTTGCGGTAAGAAGATTTTCGACGCGTGCCATTTGTCGCTCCTGATGAGTAAAAAAAATGTGTACCCTCGTGTGCAGGATCTCCACATAAGGGTACACAACTTTTAACACAACTTCCGCGCTATGGGTACCTATCAAGGTACACAACAACGCACTACAACAGACGCACTTTAGACAAAAAAAAGAGTCCTTTCGGATAATTACACATCCAAAAGGACTCAAAAAAATTTCTTTCTGGCGGAGAGAGAGGGATTTGAACCCTCGATACAGGTTTATGCCCGTATACTCGCTTAGCAGGCGAGCTCCTTCGGCCGACTCGGACATCTCTCCGCGCGGTGAAGCGCAGTGTTATACGCAACGGGGACATAGCTACACTAAGCGTGACGGCATGTCAAGTCCCGAGGGGAAGGAAATTTTTGCCGTCTCAGTGCATGTAGAGGGTGCTCATGTCGATGATGCCGTGCACGCCGTCGGCGTAGAAGGCGGTACGCAGGCCGATGATGCTGATGACGGCGACGACGGCCTGGACCAGGAGGGTGATGCGGCCCATGTGGGAGAGACCGATGACGACGCCGCTGAAGATGACGCCCATCCAGTAGAGCTGGGTCTGCATCCAGATGATGGCGGATTTGCGCATGAAGGGATCATCCCAGGCGAGGCAGGGGGCGATGGCGGTGATGACGAGCATGATCCAGAGGCAGATGCGCAGGGGGATGTAGAAGCGGCCGTAGCGCACGGCGGGGTCGTCGGGTTCGCCCATCTGCTTGAGCTGGGAGAAGACGGCGCCGAGGATGACGGTGCAGAGGGGGAAGAGGGCGAGGGGGAAGAGTCCGGAGGTGGAGAGGACGCTGCCGGGGATGGCGGCGACGGCTTCGGCCATGACGCCGACGGCGCCGAGTATCCAGGCGAGGAGGCCGCAGAGGGAGCAGCCTTTGAGGGCGGAGAGGGAGAAGACGATCAGGCAGAGGGAGCAGATCTGGGCGATGAGCATGGAGCCTGAGGCGAGGCCGCCGAAGGAGAGGCAACCGGCGAGAGCGGCGATGAGGGAACTGCCGGCGCAGCTCTGCCAGGTGCGGGCGCTGGGGGAATCCCCGTGATGATCTTTCCACCAGGCGAAGAGGGCCAGGCCTGCGCCGAGCTGCGAGAAGACGGTAAAGAAAACAAGCGGCCAGTTGGTAATCATGAAACTCTCCTGAAGGGATAAATAGGATACGAGGGATATGTGAAAAAAAGCCGGATGTCGCTGTCTGATAAAAATAATTTTTAGGAACGGCGTCAAGTCGGTCTCTGAAAGGGCGGATCAGCCTCAGAAAGAGTATGCATCAGGGCAGGAGAAACATGGCTGAATTTCTGCAAAAGGCGTCTGTTTTTCCGAAACAGGGAAAAATGTTCCGGTCACGTTCTGCGGTAGGACGCGGCAGATACAAAAAGAGCGTCGCCTTTTGGAAAAAAGTGCGGGAAAATTCCGTTCAGACAGGAAGTCATGACGGATCAGAACGGTTTGACGTGTCGTTTTTTCGGAGAATGCAGGGAAAAAGGGCGTCGACGTCGCTTCCGGGACGGAGGGGCGGGGGCGTCCGGAAACGGGCGGAAGACGGTCGGCGCCGGGGAGGGGAAGGCGTTTGCGGTTATTTTCCGGGAATCGGGGGCATGCCGGGCCGGGCGGCGCGTCGTACCGCCGGGCCCGGCGGCGGAATCAGGCGGTCTGCCTTTCGTTGTTGCGGAAGCTCTGCACGAAGCCGATGAGCTGACCGGAGAGGATGACGGTCAGCAGAGAATAGCCGATGCGTTCCAGCGGGATGTAGGAGAGCGAGAGGCAGAGGACGATGAGGTCGCTCAGCAGATAGGGCCAGCGGATGTTCCAGCCGGTGATGTGGGCGATGCTCATGGCCAGGGCGTCATCGCCGCCGGGGGCGCCGCCCGCGCGCACGCAGAGGCCGACGCCCACGCCCACGAACAGCGCCCCGAGCACGGCGGCGAGAAGGGGCATCCGGGCGATCTGCGGCCACAGGGGCGGAAACGATTCGAAGAAGGCGTAGAACAGCGAGAAACCGCCGCCCGCGACGAGGGAATAGAGCACGAAATTGCGGCCCATGAGTTTCCAGCCCAGCAGATAGCAGGCGGCGTTCATGACGAGTCCCGACCAGGCGGGGGAGATGTGGAACCAGTAATGGAGCAGAAGGGTGGCGCCGAGGATGCCGCCTTCCGTCACGCCGGAAAGGGAATGAATGTTGTACAGACCGAAGGCGAGCACGGCGCTGCCGAGCAGATTGAGGAGGCACGGACGCAGAGAAAGGGAAAGAAACACGGAAAGCTCCTTTTTTTCGGATGAAGAGCGCCCCTGCGGGGGCGGGCAGAGAACCCTGAAGGCGTTTTCTGCGGGAATCCGTTGCGGGAGACCGCGTCCGGAGAGGGACGGGAACCGTCCGGGCCGGGAGAACCGGGCTTATGTCGGGAAGAGGACGGACGCGCGGCCATGCGCCGGAAGATCGGCGGCAGGCAGAGAGGAGAAGGGGGCGTACCGACCGGGCACGACGAAAGAGACGCTCCGGAGGCGGACTTCATGCCGGGGAGCGCGGACTAAAGGTGACTGCGCCAGTGGCGTTCGGCCATCATGACGAAGTACAGACGGGTATGGATCTGTCTGTCGTGCTTCATGGAATGAGCATAGCCGGGTTTCCGGGCGAAGGCAAGGCGGGCGGGAACATACCGCGCATCCCTCCTTTTTTGTCCGGAGTTTCCTGCTGCCGGGAAAAGGACTGCGGTGACGGCGGGGCAGGGGAAATAAACTCTCACGGGGGAGTTCTTGCACGCGGGGCGGCTTGCTGATATCAAGATTGGGTGCCCCGATGCAGGGGGCTTTTTTTGTATCCTCCCTATAAATGTATGTTATCGACGTTCGTCATGGATAGAGAATCGCTGTTCCGCAGAATGGAAGAGAAGGACGGCCTGTCCGTCTGCCGTGCCGGTTCGGCCACGGTGGCGCGTCTTGCCGTGGAGGCGGTCCGGGCCGGGCGCAGTGCGGCGGTGGCCGTACGCAGCCGGGAGGCTCTGGCCGTCATGCGGGGACTGACCACGCTTTTCACCCCCGAGCTTTCCGTGGGCCGTTCCGGCGGCCGCACATACGGAGAGACGCCGCAGAATGCCCTGGAAGTGCCGTTGTGGGAGAGACCGTGGGTGTTTCTTTCCCCGTTTACCGAACGTTCGCTCAGTCGTGAGGGCTGGGCCGAACGCATGGCCGTGCTGTACGCGCTGCGCACGGGGACGGCGAAGGGCGTGGTGTTCACGGCGGACAAGATGATTTTGCGTCTGCCTCCGGCGGACTTTCTGGACGGACGCGCCATGACGGTGCGGCGCGGAGAGGACGTGGCGCCCGAGCTGCTCATGGAGCAGCTTGCGGAATGGGGGTATCAGCGGGTTCCCATGGTGGCGCATGCGGGTGACATGGCGCGGCGCGGCGACATTCTGGACGTGCTGCCTCCGGGATATGAGAAGCCGCTGCGACTGGAATTTTTCGGCGACACGGTGGACGAAATGCGTGTGTTCGACTTTGCCACGCAGCGTTCGGTGGGGCAGCTTGAGGAAGTGACGCTGCTGCCGGTGACGCCGTTCGGTTCGGGCGAGGCGTGGAAGAAGCAGATACGCGGATACTGGAAGGGGCGCGTGCAGGCGGGCGTTCTTTCGGAGCGCTCCCGGCTGTCTCTGGAACATGCGCTGGAGCGGGACGACGGGCGTGTGCTGCCCGGCTGCGTGTATGCGGACGCGACGGCGCTGGACGACTGGTTCGCGCCGGAAACGATGTGTTTTCTTCCGGGCCGGAACGAGCTTCGCGACGATCTGGACGAAGCGGATCGGCGGTGGCGGGAATATTTCCGGGTGCAGTCGGAGGAAACCAGTCTGGTGCAGCCCGCCCATCTGGCCCTGCGGGATGCGGACGCGGCGGAAAAGGCGCTGGAGAGTCGTCCCCGCCTGTACGCGGAACCGCTGCTCATGGGCACGGAGCAGACGGGAGAGGATCTGCCGGAGCGCAGTCTGCACAGCTTTGCGGAGCTTTTTCCGGGCAGGACGGAGCAGGACAGGCCGTGGCAGCAGCTTTCGGCCGGACTCAAGGCGTGGACGGCCTCGCACAGACAGGTGGTGCTGGCCTTTGCCTCGGAGCGGGGGCGGCGGAAATTTCTCAAGCTGGCGGAGCAGGACGGCATACTGCCGACGCTGCGCTACGATCCCGCGGGACGGGGACTGTACGCCGTGGTCGCGCCGTACCGGCAGGGGGCGGATCTCGTCTGGGACGGCTGTCTCGTGCTGGGCGAGGAACTGCTTCAGCCGCGGGCGGAGACGAGTCACCGGGTGGCGTCGGGGGCGTTCCGTGGACTTGACCGCTACGACGATCTGCGGGTGGGCGATCTTCTCGTGCACAGGGATTACGGCGTGGGACGCTTCGGCGGTCTGCACCGCATGAGTCCCGGCGGCACGGGCGTGGACAACGACTATCTGCTGCTGGAATACGCGGAAGGGGCGAAACTGTACCTGCCTGTGGACCGATTGTCCGTGGTGCAGAAGTTCAAGGCGGACGGTCCGCCGCCCGCGCTGGACCGTCTGGGCGGCACGGCCTGGACGAACAGCCGGGAAAAGGCGCGCAAGGCCGTGGAGAAGGTGGCCGCGGACCTCATGCAGATGTATGCGTGGCGCAAGGTGGCCAAGGGCTTTTCCTATTCGCCGGTCGGGGAGATGTATCACGAGTTCGAGGCGACGTTCGGCTTCGAGGAGACGCCCGATCAGGCGCGGGCCATTCAGGAAGTGTTTCAGGACATGGACAAGCCCGTGCCCATGGACCGCCTTCTGTGCGGGGACGTGGGCTTCGGCAAGACGGAGGTGGCGCTGCGGGCGGCCTTCCGTGCGGCCTGCGACGGACGGCAGGTCGCGCTTCTGTGCCCGACCACGGTGCTGGCGGAGCAGCATTATCAGACGTTCCGTTCGCGCATGGCGGGCTTTCCCGTCAACGTGGGGCTGCTGAGCCGCTTCGTGCCCCGCGCGCGGCAGACGGAAACGCTGAAGGCGGCGGCCAGGGGACAGATAGACATCCTGATCGGCACGCACCGGCTGCTTTCCAAGGACGTGGAGCTGCCCAATCTCGGCCTGCTCATCCTCGATGAGGAACAGCGTTTCGGCGTGCGGCACAAGGAGAAGCTGAAGGCGCTGCGGAAGAACGTGGACGTGCTCACGCTGACGGCGACGCCCATTCCCCGGACATTGCAGCTTTCCATGTCGGGGATACGGGAACTGTCGGTGCTGGAGACGGCTCCGGCCGAACGCAAGCCCGTGGCCACGGCGATCATCGACAGGGACCGCGGGGCGCTGCGGCAGGTCATGGAACGGGAGCTGGCCCGGCAGGGACAGGTCTTTTTCGTCCACAACCGCGTGCAGACGCTGCCGCAGACGGCGGCCATGGTGAAGGAACTCGTGC
>JAXVQY010000301.1:0-7017 GCA_037303805.1 bacterium
GCCTTCGGAAGGAAGATCGACATAGACCACTTCACCGAGCTGATCCTGCGCGTAGTCGCTTACGCCGATGACGAGTTCATCGCCGTCTGCGCGGGTCCAGATGTGTTCGTCGGTGTACCTGAGATCGGAGGGCAGATTGAGTTCCGCAACTGTTTTGGCCATGGGAGAGTCCTCTGTAGAAGGTTGATGGCGTGAGCCTTACGGAAATGCCCGGAAGGGGACGGCAGGGACGGTGCTCTATTCCGCCATGCCGGCAGCGGCTTCCATGACACCTTCGGCCAGCGTGGGATGCGCGTGGATGGTGCGGGCGATGTCGGCCGTCGTGGCTCCCATGTGCAGGGCCAGCGCACACTCGGCGATCAGGTCCGTGGCATGGGCACCGGCGAAATGGGCGCCGAGGAGTTTGCCCGTCGCCTTGTCGGCCACCAGCTTGAACACGCCGGGCAGTTCGCCCATGGCCTGAGCCTTGCCCAGTTCGCGGAACTGGAATTCCGACGTGACGGTGTCGAAGCCCTTGGCCTTGGCCTGCGCTTCGGTCAGACCCACATCACCGATTTCCGGCGAGGAGAAGATGCCGGAAGGCACCACGTCGTAGTCGGGCTTTTCGTCGGCCCCGAAGATGTTGGCCACGGCCACATGGGCTTCGGCGGAAGCCATGTGCGCGAGCATGATGCGTGCCGGTCCCAGAATGTCGCCGATGGCGTACACGCCGGGAACCGAGGTTTCCAGGTTGTCGTTGACCACGATGTAGCCGCGTTTGTCCGTGGCGATGTCGGCTTCGGCCAGTCCGAGACCTTCGCTGTTGGCCACGCGGCCGATGGTCATGAACAGGCAGTCGGATTCAAGCGTGGCGGGTTTCTTGGCGGAAGCGGGCACCAGCTCCGGCGCCAGGAAGGGCGAGGGGCCGAGTTCTGCATAAACCTTGCCGTTTTCCACCTTCGTGGAATTCACGGTGCGGGCGAGTTCCACCTTGATGCCCTTTTTCTTGGCTTCGCGAAGGAGGAGCTTGCTCATTTCCTCATCCACGGAGGGCACGGGCAGCAGACGGTTCTGTCCTTCCACGATGGTGACTTCGCTGCCGAAGGCGCGGAAGATGAAGGCCAGTTCCGTACCGACCACGCCGCCGCCCACGATGACGAGGCTGGCGGGCACATGGTCGAGTTCCAGCGCTTCGTCGCTGGACAGAATGTACTTGCCGTCCACGGGCAGGGAGGGAAGGTTGAGCACGTTGGAACCGGTGGCGATGATCACTCTGTCACCCTCGATATCCTGTACGGAACCGTCGGGCATGGTCACTTTCACGAGCCCGGCATTGACGACCCGGCCTCGGCCCATGACGACCTTGACCTTGAGTTTGGCGCAGCTTTTTTCCAGACCGCCGCGCAGGGTTTCGGAAACCTTGCGCTTGCGGGCGATGACGGCGGGCATGTCGACGGACGGCGTTCCGGCTCCGCTGATGCCGAACTCCGCGGCGCGGTGAATGGTCTCCAGCGCCTCGGCAGAGGACTTCAGGGTCTTGGTGGGAATGCAGCCGCAGTTGAGGCATGTGCCGCCAAGCCATTTGGATTCCACGAGAGTCACTTCCGCGCCGCGCTTTGCGGCGTCGAAGGCGGCCGTGTAGCCGCCGGGACCTGCTCCGATGACGGTGATGCGCATGGAAAGATACCTCTGGGAAAGTTGCTGATTGCAGAAGAGCCGGACGACTCTGTCCGGAGCCGGGAATAAAACACGGCCGTGCTCCGTGTCCGTTCTCTCAGGGGAAAGCTGGACGGGTACGGGACACGGCCGGATTTGGGGAAAAATCAGTCGTCTTCGCAGACGGGGTTGAGCTTGTATTCCATTTCGATGCCGTCATGCAGAGAGCCGGTGACCAGGCAGCCGTTCTTCATGACGCGGGCAACACGGTCGAAGAGATCGAGGTCTTCTTCATCTATGCCGACGTTGGCGGTAATGGTGATCTTCAGAACGCGGCTCTGGCCTTTTTCGTTGGCATCCACGTCCATAAGAGCGGTGAGATCCAGGCTGTTGTACTTGAGGCCGCGGGTTTCCATGGCCGCATTGAGCGAAGCGGCATAGCAGTAAAGAGCGGCCGCGCCGAGAAGCTGCTTGGCCGTACCGCCGCGCTGATCGGCGGGAACGTTGGTGTTGTCGATGACGATATTGCCCAGGGCGGCGCCACCGGTTTCAATGGTGTGGACATCTCCGTTTCTGTGATAGGCGACGGTAAGCTGCATGGTTGACTCCTTGGATATTCGATCCGGCGAAGGGAAAAAAAAGCGCCCGGAGCACGCTCGGCGTGGCGTCCGGACGCCGGAGGAGAGAGTGCGGCGGAAGATCAGGCGCAGTCGTGCTTGTCCCAGGGTTCACGGTTGTCGCGCTGAATCACGGATTCCATGCGGGCAATGGCTTCCTTGAGCTTTTTGATTTCATCCAGCTTCAGATTGGGGTTCTTCATGATCTGATAGATGATGGCGCCGGTGCAGTTTTCGCTGACGGGAAGGTCGGCGATGGTGGCGATGGTGACGGCGATGTCCTGAGCGTTGACGGCGCGGTCCACGGAACCGATCTTGCCGTTGACGGCGAGGCCCTGGAAGGCGGCTCCGGAGTCATTGGCGACCACGATCAGGGTGCGGCGGTCGGCGGCTTCCACGGCGGCGGCAAGAGCGGCGTCGCCTTCGGCCATGACGAGCACGGTTTCACCGGGAGTTTCAAGGGCGGCGGCGATGCCGGCGGCATCGGTCTTCACGGCGCCGAGGGCCTCGGCGGCTTCAGCCAGACCTGCACAGGCGGCGTTGGGGAGAAGAGCGGCCTTCTTCAGGGAGTCCGCGGACGCATTGAGAATGAGAACAGCTTTCTTTTCAGCCATGTCGGTATTCCTTCAATCGGCAAATGTGGTGCGATATGTTGATATTGCTTTGTCCCCCGGGGGCGTTGCCCCCGGGCGGCATGTGTTACTTGACGAGGTTCGGATCTTCCATGATCTGGTAGATGGGGGCGCCTTCCGCATCGGCGGGAATGGGGTTGCCGGTGATGTAGCAGAGGGTAGGCACGATGTCGGCCAGCCAGCGGGGACGAGGATAACGGTAGCCCTTCTTGATGTTGGGGCCGCGGAACATGAGCAGGTTCTTCAGGCTGCCGCAGCCGGATTCGCCGGTGGGCAGACCGTAGCCGTGTTCGGCCATGTATTCGGGCTTGAGCACGTACACCACGTCACCGGCCTGGGCGCCGCCCATGCCGAAGACCTTGGCGTCTTCCTTGCGCACGGCCAGAAGAACGGGACGTTCGCCGGTTTCGGGATGCTTGTAGTCCAGCAGAGCGTCGATGATGCGGTCACGCACCTTTTCGTAGTCTTCGGGTTCCACGATGCCGCCGGGATATTTGCCCTTCAGGTTCACGTATACGAACATGTAGCGCTGAGGAACGGCCAGAGACTTGGTGACGTCCAGAACGTAGTTGAAGCCTTCGCTTTCTTCGTAGATGTCCCAGTAGTTTTCCGACTTCTTGGGCTCATAGGAGCACAGTCCGGCGGCCTTCAGCGCATGGGCGGTGTTGAGAATGGGGCCCATGGGGGTGGCGCCGTGGTCGGAGCATACGCACATGAGGGTTTCGTCGCCCATGAGTTCCATGAGGTTGCCGAGCAGACGATCTTCCACGGTGTAGATGTGACGTTCCATCTTTTCGGCGCGGGCGCGTACTTCGGGATCCTTGCTGTCCAGATCGCTCAGCCAGCCGTGGTAGAACCAGTCGATGGGATGGGAATGCATGTAGAACAGATCCCAGTCGGGGTTGGCGGTCAGCAGGCACTTGACGGTGTTCCAGAGCCAGGCGCTGTGGAATTCCACGAGTTCGCACACGGTGTCCGTATCAATGATGCCGTGCAGGTAGGCGACGAGGCCGATGTCGTTGGCCGTGATCTGACGGGACAGGTCGATCTGATCCGCGGCGGAGGCGGGAGAAATGAAACCGATACGACCGGCAATGCCGGAAACGTACAGCTTGAATTCTTCGGCGTCGTCGGAGAGCTGCATCAGCTTGCAGCGGAACACGCCCTTTTCGGTGCGGCCGTCGGCGGCAATGGTGAAGTCATGCTGTACGGGTTCACTCCACTGACCGACCTTGATGGTGAAGAAAGCCTTGGAATAGTCCTTTTCCGGGCAGAGGGCGAAGGTGTCGAAACCGTCGTCGCCGCTTTCCCAGGCAAGGCCGTACCAGGTCTGATCGTTCAGGGGTTCGATGGATTCCTTGAAGTGCATCTTCACTTCCATTTCCAGGGGCTCGTCGCAGTCGGGGAGATTCTTCCAGCCCTTGGCGTCGTCGAAGCGGCCCTGAACACCCATGGGATAATAGTCGGTGGAGATCACGCTTTCGGAGGCAAGAAATTCCTTATGTTCGTTGCCGTGCAGAGGCCAGCGGGTTTCCGCGGGAGAAAGGCCCTGACCCATGACCATGATGCCGTTCTTCATGTGGGAAGGCCAGGACATGGGGTAGTTCACCACGATGCACTTCTTGCCTTCCTTGTCCCAGGCATCCCAGATGGTCTGCGCAGTGACGATGTCGGATCCGAAGGCCTGCGAGGTTTCCTTGTAATCAAGGCTGCGGCCTTCATGATAGTAGTAGTAGTCTTCCACACCGTGGGTGCGGGGATAGGCGCCCGTGCAGATGGTGGCCCAGGAGGGAGGAGTAACGGTGGGCAGGTTGTAGCCTTCGGGAATGAAGCTGCCTTCCGCCATGAACTTGCGGAAGTTGTCCAGGCCGCCCTGGGCGAGCATCGCTTCGAGGCGTTTGGGAATCAGGCAGTCATAACCGATGAGAGCAGCTCTTTTGGCTTTGGGCGACATATGAAACTCCTTGCAAAGTAGGTTGGCTTGTTTGATCAGTGGAACATCGTTCCTGCTTTCCCGCAATTCAAAAACTGTGCCAAACTGTTTTCAGCTTTTTTCGCAAAAGGGGCAAAAATAAAAAAAGACATAAAAATAAGAGCCTTTTGCATGTTATGGAGCAAAGAACGGAGGGCACTTCTGATGAAAATTGCACGAGAGAAACGTAAAGGGCAGAAAAAGAACGGACAGAAGTGTCGCATTTGAATATTTTCTTTATAAAAAATAAAGAAATCAGAGGAATTATATTATAGCGACATATTTGTCGTGTTTTATGAAAAAAATGTCGTAATTACGGGTCGTAAAAAACATGGTATTATATTATAATAATTATATTATAAAGTTACAACCAAAAGCGTTTTTTGGCACAATCCTTGCTTTAAGGAAGGGCAGGTTATGTCCAGTTTCCGCTGAAAACTTTGAGAGAGAGGAGAGTGTCATGGCAACATCCGCTACCAGTCCCAAGCAGGAAAACGACCTTCGACCGGAGAAGGGCATATTCTGGCCGGCAATGATCGGCGTGCTCCTGATTGCCCTGCCCATGCTGTTTTTCCCGAAGGCTTCGGAAGAGATCATCGGAGCCGTGTATACGCCGTTCAGCATCAAGTTCGGCTCGTTGTACCTGTGGATTACCGTGGGCCTCATTGTTCTGTGCGTGTACTTTGCCTGCAGCCGTTACGGCGACATCAAGTTCGGTGACCCCGGTGAGAAGCCTCAGTATTCTCTGCCTTCCTGGATTGCCATGATTTTCTGTTCCGGTGTGGCCGGTGCCGTCATGTTCTGGTCCATCGTCGAACCTCTGTGGGATCTCATTACCCCTCCGCAGTATGCCGAACCTCTGAGCACGGAGGCCTTTGACTGGGCTCTCACCTACATGCTGCTGCACTGGGGCCCCAATGCCTGGTGCACCTACTTCATTACGGCGCTGCCCATTGCCTATCTCTTCCACATCCGCCGCAGACCCGTTCTCCGTATTTCCGCCGCGTCCGAGGTCGTTCTCGGTAAGCAGACCAACGGTTTCATCGGACGTGCCTGCGACGTGTTCTTCATTCTCGGTCTTCTGTTCTGCACGGCCGTGACCATGTGCATTTCTCTTCCCACCGTGGAAGCTGCGCTGGAACAGGTCTTCGGCATCAAGCCTTCCTTCACCGTGGAAATCGTGGTGCTCATCGTGAGTGCCGGTATTGCCGCCTGGTCCGTGTGGTCCGGTCTGAACAAGGGCATCAAGGTTCTCTCCAACATCAACGTGGTCATCGCTCTCGGCATGGTGGCTTACGGCGCCGTCTGCGGCCCCACCTCTTCCCTGTTCGACATCTTCACCAATGCCTTCGGCAAGTTCGTCGGCAATTTCTGGAACATGAACTTCTGGACGTCGCCTTTCAGCGACAGCACCTTCCCGCGTGACTGGACCATTTTCTATGCCCTGTTCTGGGCCGGTTACGGTCCTTTCATGGGGCTGTTCATTGCCCGTATTTCCCGCGGCCGCACCGTGCGTGAAGTCATTGCCTGGGGCCTCGTGGGTACCTGCGCCGGCGGGTATCTCATCCACGGCGTGTTTGCTTCCTATACCCTCTACATCCAGTATCACGGCATTCTCGACGCCGTAAGCATCCTCAAGAGCTCCGGCGGTCCCGCCGCCATGATGGCCGTGCTCAACACCCTGCCTTTCGGCAAGGCCGTCATGCTGGTATACTGCGCCTTCTCCACCATATTCCTTGCCACGTCCGTGGACTCCGGTTGCTACGTCATTTCCTTCGTGGCCACCACCCGCATGGGCGTCAATGACGATCCCGCCCGCTGGCATCGTTCCTTCTGGGCTCTGGTGCAGGCTCTGCTCGCCCTCGGCCTTCTCTCCATCGGCGGTCTCGGCGTGGCCAAGATCTTCGGCAACTTCTCCGGTGCCCTCATGGCCCTGCCGACCATGCTGCTTACCATCGCATGGCTCAAGATCGTCAAGAAGGACGGCAACTACATGCTCTGCAATTTCGTGGAAAAGGATTGTCTGCCTTCCGGCATAGATGAGGAAGGTGCGCTGAAGTAACAGCGGCAACTTTCGATAAAGCAGAAGCCTCCGGGAATCATTCCCCGGGGGCTTTTTTGGTTAAAAGAAAACCCCCAGCTAGGCTGGGGGTTCCCGAAA
>JAXVQY010000302.1:0-22966 GCA_037303805.1 bacterium
TTCAGACTGTGCTCACGCCGTTATTCGGCGGGGGCTTCCTCGGCGCCTTCCATGAAGACGGCGACCATGGTGAAGTCGGACTTGTACACGGCCTTCACGCCTTCGGGAAGAGGCATGTTGGAAACGCGGATGCTCTGGTTGATTTCCAGACCGGAAACATCGAGGCTGACCTTGCGGGGCATATCGGCAGGCTTGGCGGAAAGCACCACTTCGTCGCGGTAGGTTTCCATGGTGCCGCCCATCTTCACGCCCTTGGGAGTGCCGACGTATTCCACCTGCACCTTGACCTTGATTTCCTTGTCGAGGTCAACGCCGAAGAAGTCGACATGGGTGAAGGTGTTCTTCACAGGGGAGTACTGGGCGTCCCACACGAAGACGGGATGCAGGGTCTTGGCGCCGTTTTCATCTTCAATCTCAAGCTGGAAGACGTTGGTACGGCCGACCTGTTCGTAGATCTTGGTGAGGGGCAGTTCAGCCATCTGAACGGCGATATTCTGACCGTCGGCGGTGTAGTACACGCCGGGCACCAGATTTTCGGTACGCAGGCGGCGGTTGGCGCCTTTGCCGAAAGCGGTACGCTTCTTCACAGAAAGAGTTTTCAGTTCGGACATGATGCTTTCTCCTTATGGGCCGTCTCCCGTCGAACGGGGTGCGGCGCGATATATCGTCTTCAAAGCCCCGATCAGAACAGGGCGCTAACAGAAGAACCGTCGTGAATATTGCGGATACTCTTGGCCAGGACTCCGGCGACGGAAGCCACGCGGAGCTTTTCGCACTGGGCGGCATGTTCGCCGAGCGGAATGGTGTCGGTCACGATGATTTCCTTGAAGGGAGAATCATTGAGACGCTCGCAGGCGGGGCCGGAAAGCACGGCATGCGTGGCGCAGGCATACACTTCCTTGGCGCCGCCTTCCATGAGAATGTTGGCCGCCGTGCAGATGGTGCCCGCGGTATCGATCATGTCGTCCACGAGCACGGCCGTCTTGCCGGCGACGTCGCCGACGATGTGCATTTCAGCCACCTGATTGGGACGGTCGCGGCGCTTGTCGATGACGGCAAGGCTGGCGTCCATCTTCTTGGCGAAGGAACGGGCACGTTCCACGCCGCCGGCGTCGGGAGAAACCATCACGATGTCGCCGGAAAGGGCGCTGAGCTTCTTCAGCAGCACGGGACGGGCGTACAGGTTATCCACGGGGCAGTTGAAAAAGCCCTGGATCTGACCGGCATGGAGATCCACCGTAACGATGCGCTGGGCACCGGCCACGGTAAGGAAGTCGGAAACGAGCTTGGCGCTGATGGGAGCGCGGGGGCTGACCTTGCGGTCCTGACGGGCATAGCCGAAATAGGGGATCACGGCCGTGATGCGGCCGGCGCTGGCGCGCTTGAGCGCGTCGAGGATGAGGCACAGTTCCATAAGGGACTTGTTGGCCGGGGCACAGGTGGGCTGAATGACGAACACGTCGTGCCCGCGTACGCTGGCACCGATTTCCACGCGCAGTTCACCGTCGCTGAACGTGGTGCAGAGAGCCGGCGTGAGGGAACACCCGAGGTGGTCGCAAATATCCATGGCCAGCTGTGGATTGGCCGTACCCGTGAGAATCTTGAGGTCGCCGTACATAGGAACATGCCTTCCTGAGTAAAGTATCCAGAGATACAAAGGCGGCGCCGCCACCAGGCGAAGCCGAAACACAACGACAAATGGCTGGGGCGGCAGGACTTGAACCTGCGAATAGCGGACCCAAAACCCGCTGCCTTACCGCTTGGCGACACCCCATCATGTCCAGTCGGCACGACGACTCAAAAAAGGAAGGGACCGAACACCTCGAAAGAATCTTTCTCCCTGCGCAGCGCACAGGCGGCCTGAGCCGCACGCGCCGGATCACGAAAAAGCCCGAAGAGAGCCGAACCGCTTCCGCTCATGCCCGCAATGTCCGCCCCCTCCCGCACAAGACGCGCCTTCAGCGCGGCCAGAACGGGATGAGCCGCGAAAACCACGGGCTCAAAGTCGTTCATACCATAGAATGACTGGCAACTTGAACGGTTATTTTTATCTGCCTTCCTTTTCTCTGTCAAGGAAAATGACGCTCTTTCTGCATCCCACGCCGCATAGGCCCATGCCGTATTCACATGCACACGGGGACAGAGCAGGACGCAGTTCCAGCCTTCCACCCCGCTTTCGACCCCGGTGAGCCGTTCGCCCACACCTTCCGCAAGGCAGGGTCTGCCGATGAGAAAGAACGGCACGTCGGCGCCCACGCGGGCGGCAATGGCGTTCAGGCGATCCGCGGCAAGAGGGTTCGGGGCATGCCGCTGAAGCCACAGGAGCATCTGTGCTCCGTCGGCGCTGCCGCCGCCGAGTCCGGCCCCGTGGGGAATGCCCTTGATGAGTTCCACGTCCACGGCCGGGGCGAAGCCCGAGGCCTCGGCGTACAGCTCGTAGGCGCGCGTCAGGGTATTGTGCGCCGGGTCGATGTCCTCGACGGCGCAGGAAACCGTCACCCCTCCGGCGCGGTCGGCAGGCGTGAATATCAGGGTGTCTTCCGGTCCGGGCAGGGGCATGAACAGCGTGTACAGCTCATGATACCCGTCGGGACGTTTTCCCGTGATGAAAAGGAAAAGATTGATCTTGCCGCCGGTACGAACCGTCTCCTGCTGCCTGACCGGAACTTTTCCGGAAGTGAAGTTCTCCTGCATAACCGCTCCGAAACATGCTGACGGTCCGGCCTCCGGACGGCCGGAAGGCCTCTTCCGACCTGCCCGAAAAGGCAACTATTCATCCATGTGCAGCGTCGCGTGAATGTCCGCTCCGGCGGGAAGAAAGGCGGTCAGGACCGCCACGGCCGTCTGTGCCGCCGCAAGCGCCAGTACTCCGGCATGAGGCCCCTTTTCCGCCGCGGCCGCGGCACGCAGCACACCGTTCTCGATGCGGACGACAAGTTCGACGCCGCAGAAAACGCCGTATCGCGAAGCCAGAGATTCCACCGCGGCAAGAGCATCCCTGCGCGCGGCATCGAGGACCGCTCTCCCCTTCTCGCCGCGCAGCCCTTCAAGGGCGGACGGATCGAGAACGGCACAGGCGACGGCATGCAGCGACGCCGTGCTCCGAACCTGCTCCGCGTCGTCCTGCTTCCGCTTCACATTCTCGAGCAGGACCTTCAGCACGCCGTCGAGATCCAGATCGGACGTATCCACGATGACGGCATCATCGGCCGGACGCAGAGGATCCACGGCCCGGCCTCTGTCCTGAGCGTCGCGCTCCTCGATGCCGTGCAGAATCTCCTCCAGCGTGGCGCCGTTCAGCGTCCCGCGGGCCTCAAGCTCCAGATAGCGGCGACGGGCGCGCACTTCGGGGCGGGCGTCGAGAAAGAACTTGTGCCGTGCGGAGGGAAAGACCCGGGTACCCATGTCCCGGCCTTCCGCCACAAGGGAACAGTCTTCCCCCAGGGCCCGCTGCTCCCTCTGAAGCTCCTCGCGCAGCACGGGCAGACGCGCCACCAGAGAAGCCAGCCGCCCCGCTCTTTCCGTGCGGATCTCCTCGCCGACGGGCGTGCCGTTGCAGCAGAGGACGGGGGCGCCTTCGCCGCGCTCCTCCAGAGAGAAATGATACTCCCGGCAGCGGGCTCGCAGCTGATTTTCATCCATGTCCGCGGCGGCCGCTCCGAGACGCAGGCCGAGGGTGCGGTACATGGCGCCCGTGTCGAGATAGGCTATGCCCAGCTCCGCAGCCAGCCGGCGGGCCAGCGTGCTCTTGCCCACTCCGGCAGGGCCGTCCATGGTGATGACGCCGAACGAAGGGGCCATGATCAGACTCCCAGAATATCGCGCATGTTGTCGAGGAAGAGGCGGTTCTCCTCATCGGTGCCCACGCTGACGCGCAGCCAGTCCGGCAGATGATAGCCGCCGAGGGCACGGATGATGATGCCGCGCTTCAGAAGTTCGCCGTGCACCGTCTTCACGTCGGGCCCGCCTTCCGGCAGACGGAACATGAGGAAGTTGGACAGGCTGGGCTGCACCTCGCAGCCCATGGCGCGCAGCTCTTCGGAAAGCAGCGCGCGGCCGCGACGCACGAGATCCAGGGTCTCTTCACGGAATTCCGCATCGTCCAGAGCCGTCAGTGCGGCTTCTTCCGCCAGAATGTTGAGCGAGAACGGCAGACGCACACGCCACATGTAATCGGCAATGGCCGGGGGCAGAATCGCATAGCCTATGCGCAGACCGGCCAGACCGTACACCTTGGAGAAGGTGCGCATGAGCGCCACATTGGGCAGACTGTCCAGACGGGAAAGCAGGGAATGTTCCGGACCGGCGAACTCGATGTAGGCCTCATCAATGACGAGGAGACAGGCCGGAGGAAGCGCACGGGCCAGAGCCTCCAGATCCTCCACGGCGGCGACGCGGCCGGAAGGATTGTCCGGCGACGTGACGATGACGAGCGTGGTGTTTTCATCCACGAGCTTCAGAAGCCCGGAGAAATCGAAGGAAAAATCGGGATTCAGCGGAGCCTGACGCAGTTCGACGCCCGCCATTTTCGCCTGCGTGGGATACAGACCGAAGCAGGGACGGAAGACCACGGCATTGTGCACGCCGGGAACGGCACGGACCCTGAACAGCAGATCGATCACCTCGTCGGAACCGTTGCCCACGAAGATGCGTCCGGCATCCACGCCGTAGAATGCGGCAAGAGCCTTCACCAGTCTCGGATTGCCCGACTGCGGATAACGGAAGGCTTCTCCCGCGCAGCGTTCGATGGTCCGGCACACCCTGGGCGAAACTCCCAGGGGATTCTCGTTGCTGGCCATCTTGATGACGCGGGAAAGACCGTAGCGTTCCGCGATTTCGGCAATGCTGAGGCCGGGTTCGTAGGATTCGAAGGCCGCCACCTCGGGGCGGACGTCATTGAACGAGGTGAAGGGAAGAGTCATGGCACACACCTTGAGTAGTCAGAAGAAACAACAAAAAGGGCTTTCCCTTCCGGACGATGCCGTAAAAAGGAAAGCCCTGATATCCATCGGATGGAGTGTTAGTCCTTGTACATTGCGCCGCCGGTATAGTTGTCGGAAGGACGAATGGTCAGAACGGGCAGATGAGAATTCTTCACCACTCTTTCAGCCACGGAGCCGAAGAGAATGCGGTCGATACCCTTGCGTCCGTGGGTACCCATGATGATGATGTCCCCATCTTCCTTGGCGGCGACTTCAAGAATTTCCTCGGCAGCGTAGCCGACGACGACTTCGGCCTTGGTTTCCACGCCTTCGAAGTTCTCAGAGACAAACTGCGCCATGGCCTTTTCCGCACCGGAAACGATCTCGCCGACAAAGCTGTCGATGGTATTCGGCGGAACATGAAAGCCCGTGTACTGCGTCAATGTAGGCGCGGCATAAACTGCCACAATGCTGGCGTGCATGGCCTTGGCCAGCATGCAGGCGTATTCGGCCACGGTCTTGCTGTGCTCGGAAAGGTCCAGTGCACATATAATCTTCTGCAGCTTTGGCATATTGCCTCCTATGTTTCTTTGTCCGAGGCGGAATGCCGCCTAAACATGGCTTTAACATAAATTCTTTCAGTTAAAGTTGCAAGCATTCCCTTACTAAAAAAAACATGCCGGCTTCCATGCTCACAGTCGTGAGGCTTCCGTACGCATTTCTTCCACAATCTGGGCGGCGGCTTCCACGTCTCCTTCTTCCCATGCCGCTCTGAAACAACGCGCCATGTCGGCAAGCGTATGCATGCCGTACCTGTCCGCTATGGAGGAAAGTGCACGGGATCCGCTTCGTATGGCCTGCACGTCACCATGCAGCAATGCATCGGAAATACGGTTCAGTCCTTCCACGATGTCATCCAGGGGAGGAGTCATGTCCTCTGTTTCTTCGACGTCCGCCGAAGTTTCCTCCGCCGGCGCCTCCGGCGTTTCATCCGCGGAAGGACCGGAGGACGCCTCCTCATGAATCAGGGAGGAATCAAGCTCGATGAGCTCCTCTTCCGCGTCGGCATTTCCGGCATCCGCGTCCGGTACTCTGTCGGCGTCGGTGAGCTCATGCACGCCGCTTTCCTCCACCAGAACCTGCTCGGCCAGAAGTTCCACGACCTCGCCGTCATCGGATCCGCCGTCCGTCTTTTCCACAGCGGCGGAAGACGTCGTCACGGCCGCATCCTGAGCTGCGGCCTGAGCCGGAGCATCCACGGCGACGTTCAGCGTCTTTTCCTCCCGCTCATGGGAACGGAACAGCGAGGACAGCCAGCCCTTCTCCTTCCTGTCCGATCCGGCGGCGCCTTCCAGAGAAAGCGCACCGCCCTTGTTCTCCAAAGACGTCTCTTCTGCGGATGTCGTCTTTTCTGCGGCCGCCTCGTCAGGTACACGGACCTCGTCAGCTGCGGCAGAAACCTCGCCGCCGACTCCGGAGCGGGACAGGGCCTTGCGTACCGCCTTGGACTGCATGCGGGCCGTGCCCGAATGGGCTCCGGCCAGGACGGCGGCCAGGGTGATGCGCTGCGTACTCAGCACCGGTCTTGCCGACGTCGGCGCAATGAGCCAGCGCACCAGGGCGCGCAGATCCTTGCGCACCACGGGCAGGAGCAGCGCCTCGTCGCAACCGGCCTTGGCCATGCGTTCCGCCTGCATGTCGTCCCGGGCCAGCAGCAGGAAGGGAACCGCAGGCAGAGCCTGCTCGCCCTCGAACATGCGTATGGCCGCAAGTCCCTGCACCATGTCGTCTTCCCCGAGACTTCCGTCGAAGATCACCAGAGACGCGGGCGACGCGGCATACAGAGCCGCCGCCTCCTCGGCGTCCCGGGCCTCCCACAGGCAGAAGCCCATGTCGTCGAGATAATGCGCGTACAGCTGACGGCTCAGTCCGTCGGGCGAGGCCAGTATGATGAGCGACGCTCCGGCTGCCGGAGCGTCCCCGCCTTCCGCGGGCGGCACGGAGCGTTCCGTGACGCCGTCGGCCTCCATGGCCGCAAATTCCATGCTGAAGGACAGTTCCATGCCCTGCGGCGAACTTTCGATGTACAGTTCCCCGCCGTGCGCGGCCGCAAGCTCCCACGCCCGGGCCAGCAGCATGCTCTGTCTGCCGCGCGGCGGCAGCCCCTCGCCGTTGTCGCTCACCGTGAACTGCAGATGCCCGGGATGCGTGCTCGCCCCGGAACGCCGCACATGCAGACTGACCGCGCCGTGCGAAGAGGCCCGCACGGAATCGGAAAGCAGCAGCGTGAGCAGCGTCGTCAGTCTGGCGGCATCACCGCGGAACTTCTGCCCTATCTGCGGAGCCACATACCAGGCCAGCCCCAGACCCTTTTTCTCCGCTTCGTCGAACACGGAGGCAAACGTCTTCTGAATGACCTGACGCAGCTCGAAGACCTGAAGGGAGGCTTCGGGAAGGACGGCTCCCGGCGGCAGATCCAGCGCGCTTTCCGAAAGTCTGCGGGCCGCGGCGACCATGCCGTCGGCATGCGTCATGATGTCGACCTTCTCGCTGCCGACTCCGGCCCGGGTCAGGGCCTGATCCAGACGGCAGGCCTCGTCGAAAAGTTCCTCCACCGTCCCCCGGAAGGCCCGGCGCAGAGCGGCGAGACTGTTGTCGCGATAGGTATTGGCCCGCGTCTCCGCCGTGCGGCGCACGGCAATGTCGAGGGCAGGTTCCGGCGCGGCCGCCGCTTCCCTGTGCGGAGCGGCCGAGGTCAGGAACAGGACGCCCAGCGCCTGACCGAGCTCCACGGCGACCCCCCACCAGGGATTTTCCCATCCGTGAATCATGCCCCACAGCGAGACGGCGGCACCGCCGCCCATGGACAGACAGGCCAGCATGAACGGTCCGCTGCCCTGAATGCCCCGGAACACGAGCACGAAGGCCGGAGCCAGACAGAGCAGCGCAGCAAGCGGCCACAGCTCCAGCAGACGGGCCGTCCAGGCCATGCCCGGCAGAAACGGCAGTATGGCCGCACAGGCCCCGGGCAAGGCGAACAGAAGAAAGAGCATGTCCACGAAGGGAGAGGCCAGCCGCGTCCGCATGAGCACGCGCCCCGCATGGGGAAGCATGAACAGCGCCACGCCCGCGGCGAAGATGCCGGGAAACGACGCCGGACTTATGGCGCCCGCAGGCGTGGAAGGCACGCCCCACAGCACCTGCGCCATGGCGGCAAAGGCAAGGGCCCCGATCCAGAAACGCCCTTCGCCACGCTCCGTCAGACTGAGAAGCAGGGAAAGCAGACCGAGCAGTCCCAGCGCCGCCAGAGCGGACAGATAGCCCAGCCTGTCGGGAGCGGTCATGACCGCATGCGGAGAACAGAGCGCCGGATTGAACCACAGGCCGGGCAGCCCGTCCATGCGGACAAGCACCTGCCCCTGATTACCGGCGGAAAGCAGACCGTACACGCCCTTCGATTCCGCCGCGGCCTTCTGCCAGGTCCTCCCGTCGGCCGACAGCCAGACGGAAATCCCCGAAGGAATCTGCGTGCCGAGATCCAGCCACAGCGTATGCGGCGCCACGTCCTTCACATCGGCAAGATCGAGATACAGCCACAGCGTGCCGCTTTCCCGGGAAAGCGGTCCCACGGCGTACGGTCTGAACTCATGAACACGTGCGGCCGCAGCCGCCTGATCGAGCTCTCCCTTTTCGTCCGGAAGCATGGAAAAAAGGGAACGCACGGGCAGGCGGGAGGCCGGAGACACCTTCTGAGCGGTTGCCGGGGCCACGGGCTGAGGTTCGGCCCGGATGGTCACAGGTTCGGGAACCACCACGGCAGGAGCCGGTTCGGCAATGACGGCCGACTCCTGCGCCGTATCGGCCAGAAGAGGCAACGGCAGCCCCAGCGCCGCGACGAGCGCCGCCGACGCAGCCAGGACCCGAAATCTGGAAAACAAAAGCGGAAACATGAAAATCCCGTATGATTACTTCTTGAAACGGTCCTTGACGGGATGACCCGCCGGATCCGTGGCATCGGGGTGAAGTTCCAGCACTTTCTTCCACAAAGGCAGAGCCTCCCCGGCCCTTCCCAGGCCTTCCAGAAGCCACGCGCCGTGTACCAGTGCGGGAGCAAAGGAACCATCCAGCCCTATGGCCTGTTCATAGGCGCGCAGGGCCGCTTCCTTCCGGCCGCGGGCCTCGAGCTGAAGCCCCGCGTCCACCACGATTTCAGGCATGACCTGTCCGAGTCCCACACCGCTGGACAGCATGAATCCGGGATCTTCCTTCACCACGGACTGCCAGAAGGCCACGGCCTGTTCCGGCTGCTCCATGTCGAGCAGCATGGTCACGCCCTTGTTGAAGACGGCGTTTTTGTGGCCCGGATGGTCCCGGAGCGCCTGATCATAGCATTCCACGGCCCGGGCCGGGTCGCCCTTCATGCGGTACATGCTTCCCATGTCGGTGCGCACGTCGGCATTGCCGGGGTCAAGACGCAGCGCCGCCTGATAGGCGTCGATGGCGCCGTCGGCGTCACCGATGTCGAAACAGGCATTGCCGAGCTTGGTCCAGCCCTCGGCGCTGTCGGGATTCTGAAGGGCCTCTTCCCTGAGATGACGAATATGTTCCGCCTGAGCTTCGGCGCCCGGCGCAGTCTGCACGGGAGCCGCCTGCATGGGCACTGGATCAGGAGCGACCGCCGCAGCGAACGTCCCGGCACTCAGGGCCTTGTGCTCCGCCACCATGCTGCCGCAGACGAAACCGGCGACAAAGGTGGCGACGCACAGTATGACCGCCGAACTGACCAGCATGGTACCGCGTGTCTTTTCACTTTTCATGGCACATCCTTTCAGGTGCTGAATCTCTACAGGACACGGGTTCTGGTCCAGCCTTCCGCCCCGGCCACGGCCTCGGCATCGGCGCCGCCGAGCACGCAGGGCACGGCCTTTTCAAGCGCACTCGCCAGATAGGGAGCAAAATCATGGAAATCCGAAAGCCGCGTGGAAAGGATCTCCTCGCGTATGCGCTGCCGTTCCTCTTCCGATTCTCCGACCATCCAGCGGGAAAACGCGGTTGCGCCCTTGGCCCCGGGCAGCATGTAGGTATCCACGTCGCCGATGGCGCCCACCACCGCACGGGTGATGTCGGCCTCGGAAAGGGAAAGATTGCCCAGATAATCGGCCGTCTCACGATACACGCGCAGCGTGTTTTCCACGTTGGGATCCCGGTAGGAGGCGAAGGTGAAGGCGCCGGTGCTGCGTCCGTAGCGGGCGAAGCAGCCGTAGGCCCCGCCCTGCACGCGCACACGGTCCCACAGGTAGCCCATGCGCAGATGACGCAGAATGACCGCCTGCGTACCGCTGTAGACATAGCCGGTATCCTTCAGGCTGAGACCGAGTCCCACATAGTTGACCTGAGCCGGAATGCTCAGAAGCTCGGCACCGGGAAGCGCCGCAAGTTCGGGAGCACAGACCGCCAGAGGCCGCGAGGCCAGACCGCGGGCCAGAGACTCCAGAGATCCGCGGGCCGCGGCAAGCAGGCCGGCGTCGGCCGTCATGTCGAGCTTCACGCCGTCACGACGGATGATGCATGCATGCAGCGCGGCAAGATCGGCGCGTACCTGATCCCAGTCCGTTTCCAGACGACGGATGAGATCGCGCACGTAGAACAGCGCGTTCACGCCGTTCATCTCCTCGGACATGCGTCCCACCAGCGAAAGCCTGCCGTTCAGGCGGGTATTCACCAGCGTGTGGCCGGAAGGCACGGCGGCCTGTTCCATGCGGGCCTTCTCTTCGAGGGCCATCTGCGTGAAACGTTCGCGGTTGTCGAAATCGGGCTCGGTGAGAATCTCCTCCATGAGCGCGGTCATGCGCTCCACCTTGTCCGCCGTGCACTTGCCGGAAAGCGACAGGAAGGCCACGGGAGCGGCGTCAAGAGCGCGGGCCAGGACCACGGCTCCGGCGTCGAGACTGCCGGTATGGGCGGAAATCTCGAATCCCAGCGTGACGTAGTCGCTGCGCTTCGTGCCGAGTTCCGTGAGCGCGCGGGCATAAAGCGGAACCAGCGGCAGCAGACGGGACGGCACCGCGGAAAGGTCGAAGGCAAGACGGGCGTACAGGATGCCCATGGTATCCAGCGCATGGGTCACCACGTCGAGGCCGTCATCCTTCTCCGCCTCGCAGGGCAGAATCAGGTTCTTCTCCGGCAGGTCCTTCTTGCCGAGGCTGGGAATGGTGTCCAGCGCTTCGGGAGAATCGGGCGTCTGCTGGGCGGTGCGCAGCGCGGCGGCGATCTTCACCACTTCTTCGCGTTCCTCCGGGCTCATGCTCTTGCGCAGGGCGGCAAGACGCGCGTCCTCGTCGGCCTGCCTAGCGGCGGCCAGTCCGGCGTCGGGCAGAAGCAGCACCGTGACGCGGTGCGTATTGTCGAGGAACCAGCGGCGGATGGCGTTCTCAAACACTTTTTCTCCGGACGCCAGACGGCTCTTGATGGAGGAAAGCGGCTTTTCCCAGGCCAGCGGCGCAAAGGCGTCGCCGTCGTAGAGCCAGTCGGAAAGGCTGCGGAACATGGCGGCCAGTCCCCGCGGGAACGAACCGGTATTGTTCTCGCGCAGCATGAATTCCAGGGAATTGAGCGCGGCTTCCACGGCAGGAGCGGGCACGCCCTCGTCGGCAAGTTCCGCGAGCGTCTCCATCATGATGCGCTCCACCTGCGGGGCGTCCCCGGCCTTGATGGAACGCAGGCCCATGGAGAAATAGGCCTGACGCAGATCGCTCTCAAGGCCGCAGCCGGAAATGTCCTCGCCGAGACCGGAATCCATGAGGGCCTTGCGCAGCGGCGATCCGGGCAGCCCCGCAATGATGTGCTCGAGCATGTTGAGCACGAACATCTCCTCGGTTTCCCTGGATTCGCACAGCAGCCAGTTCACGGCCACATGCGCCTTGTCGGCGTCCTCCCCTTCCGACGCGGCATAGGGCACTTCCAGCAGACGGGGAGCGGAAAGACGCGGCTGAAGCGGCACTTCGGAGCTGACCTCACGTCTGGCATAGGGGGCGATCACCCCGGCTATGCGGGCCAGACGCGCTTCTTCCGGATCGTCGCCCCAGAAGAAGAAACGCGCATTAGACGGATGGTAATAGCCGGCATGAAATTCCCGGAAGGCCTCGAAGGTCAGCGAGGGAATCACGGCCGGATCACCGCCGGAATCAAGGCTGTAGAGCATGTCCGGGAACACGGCGTGCTGACATTCTTCCATGAGCACGGAATCGGGCGAGGAATACACGCCCTTCATTTCATTGAACACCACGCCCTTGAACTGCCAGGGAGAATCCGGCCCGTCGGCCTCGATATGCCAGCCTTCCTGACGCAGCACGTTCTCGTCGATGCGGGGATGGAACACGGCGTCGAGGTACACGTCCACGAGATTGTAGAAATCCTGAAGATTGCAGCTCGCCACGGGATAACAGGTCTTGTCCGGAAAGGTGAGCGCATTGAGAAAGGTCTGAAGGGAACTCTTGAGCAGTTCCACGAAAGGTTCCTTCACCGGATACCTGTCCGATCCGCAGAGCACGGAATGTTCAAGAATATGCGCCACGCCCGTGGAGTCCCTGGGCGGCGTGCGGAAACTCACGCCGAAGGACTTGTTTTCATCGTCGTTGCAGATGGACAGGAGCTCCGCGCCGGTGACGTCATGCTTCCAGAGACGGACGCGGCCGCCGGCTTCACGCAGTTCCTCTTCCCGTATGAGGGTAAATCCATGGCTGTTCATGCGTTTTCCTTATATGTGTTTTCCTGTGTTCAAAATGAAAAAGGCGGCCCGTCGCAAGGTCGCCCACGACGCCCACGCGGGCAGAACCCGGAAAGGTTGTCAGCAGTTGGCGGCGCGGAGAATCTCTTCCGCCTGTTCCAGAGCCATGCCGTCTTCGGTTCCGCACAGAGTACGCATGGCAAGCAGAAGCAGATCGAGCGGAATTTCCATGGAATAGCGGCCGTTATATATCACACAGCGTTCGCCGTGTACGGATACGCGATAGGCCCGGCAAAGATTCCTTTCTCCACTGCCCTTCTGAATGACATACACCTGTTCGTTCTGATCGGTGACATAGAGCTTCTGATGCGTCAGCACACCGCTGTATTCATCGTACCACACGGCCTCGGAAAACAGTCGTCCGTAAAATATGAGACCTGCTCCGTTTTCCAGATGCAGCGTGATCTTTTCCAGTTCATTCATTGCGGTGGCCATGACAACTCCATTTCCGGCATCATACATCGGGCATACGCCCCTTTTTCCCTGCATAGCATCCCCGGATGGAGAGTGTCAACGTTGATATTGATAACATGTTGAAATCCATTGTGTTTAATTTTATGAACACATAAAGAGAAAGACCTGTCGCGCCGAACGTCCCTTGTGCGGCGCGGGGGCGGAGTTCCGGCGCGTCACGAGGTGCCGGAACGGAAGAAAGGAGCGGGACGGAAGACTCTCCGCTGCACCGGCATGCCCTTGTCATAGCGGACACGCGACCTTATACAGAAAGCGGTACACCCCTCTTTCAAAGGACATGCAGATGCAATACTGGCTTTTCAAGACGGAACCCGGCTGCTTTTCTCTGGACGATCTCATCTTTTCCCCGGACTCGACCACCTCATGGGACGGGGTACGCAACTATCAGGCCCGCAATCTCATGCGTTCCATGAAAAAGGGCGATCTCGGCTTCTTCTATCACAGCGGCAAGAAACCGGAAATCGTGGCCGTCGTGGAAGTGGTGCGCGAAGCCTACCCCGATCATACGGCGCAGGACCCGAAAAACCGTCATTTCGATGAAAAGGCCACGCCCGACGATCCCCGCTGGTACATGGTGGACGTGAAGCTCGCGGCCAGATTCGTGCGACCCATTCCGCTGGAAGAACTGCGCAGACAGCCGGAACTCGAGGGTATGGAACTGCTCAGACGCGGCAGCCGCCTTTCGGTGCAGCCCGTGGAGGAACGCTTTTTCCGGCATATCCTGACCATGGAAAAGACCGACCGGGACATCGTGCTGCCCTGAGCCTTCGTATCGAACGTACCGTGCAGACAAAAGAACGGCGTCCGTCCCGGGATACGGGAGGAACGCCGTTCTTTTTTTGATTATCGCTCACGGAGGGGGAGAAGGCTCCCCCTGACGAATTCTGCTATTCTCCGGCCTTGGCCGCCTGATGGACCGCCACGACCTTGTCGACCACGGGCTGAGGAGCTTCCTCGTAGTGGTCGAATTCCATGGTGAACACGCCCTGACCGCCGGTCATGCTGCGCAGGTCGGGAGCGTAGCGCAGCACTTCGCTCATGGGCACGTTGGCCTTGAGTTCGGTGATGCCGCCCTGAGAATCGGAACCGAGCACCTTGCCGCGGCGGGAAGACAGGTCGCCGATGACGTCGCCCATGTATTCGTCGGGAATGGTCACGGTCATCTGCACGATGGGTTCGAGCAGCACGACCTTGAGCTGGGCCATGGCCGCCTTGAAGGCGATGGAACCGGCCATCTTGAAGGCCATTTCGGAAGAGTCCACGGTGTGATAGGAGCCGTCGTACACGCGGACCTTGAAGTCCACCACGGGGCAACCGGCGAGATAGCCGCGGGCCGCGCTTTCCTGAATGCCCTTGTCGATGGCGGGAATGTACTGACGGGGAATGACGCCGCCGACGATGGCATCCTCAAAGGTATAGCCGGAACCGCGGGGCGCGCCTTCCATCTCGATCCAGCAGTCGCCGAACTGACCGCGGCCGCCGGACTGCTTCTTGTGACGGCCCTGCACCTGCACCTTGCCGCGCACGGTTTCGCGGTAGGGCACCTTGGGCGTCTTGAGCACGATGTCGACCTTGGAACGGCGGCGGGCCTTTTCCACGGAAATTTCGATGTGAAGCTGTCCCATGCCGGAGAGCAGGATGTCGGAAGTCTCCTCGTCGCGGCCGAGCTTGAGGGTGACGTCTTCGTCAAGCAGCTTCTGCACGGCGGCGAACACCTTGTCTTCGTCGCCCTTCTGCTTGGGCGCGAGGGCAAAGGTGATGAGCTGCGGCGGCAGCTTGGGCAGTTCCACCACGAAGGGGGCCTTTTCGTCGCACAGCGTATCGCCGGTGCGGGTGCCCTTGAGCTTGGTCACGCCCACGATGGCGCCGGGGCCGAGCTTGTCCTTGCAGGCGGTCTGTGTTTTGCCGTTGACGTAGAAGAGCGAGCCCAGACGTTCCATTTCGCCGGTACGCATGTTCTTCAGCGTGGAGTCGGAGGAAATGGTGCCGGAAATGACGCGCAGCATGTTCACCTGTCCGGAGAAGGCATCGTTCAGGGAACGGAACACGAAGCAGGCGGCCGGACCTTCGGGATCGGCGGCGCGTTCGGAACCGTCGGCACCGAGCACGGCGGGACGGTCGGCAGGCGAAGCCAGCAGGTTGTTCACCTGCGTGAGCAGACGACGACCGCCGCGGTTCTTCATGGCGGAGGCAGGCAGCACGGCCACGATTTCACCGGAAAGCACGCCCTTGCGCAGACCGAGGGTGATGTCCTCGTCGGACAGGGAGCCTTCTTCCAGATAACGGTTCATGAGATCTTCGTCGGACGTGGCGATGTTTTCCACGGAGGTGTCGCGCAGCAGCATGACCTCATCTTCCATTTCGGCCGGAATGGGCATTTCCTCGGTATCGCCGTTTTCCAGGAAGCGGAAGGCCTTGCTTGCGAACACGTCCACAAGTCCGGTGAAGTCGCCGTTTTCCAGAATCGGGATGTAAAGCACGACCGGACGCACGCCCAGATGCGTGGTCAGGCTGTTCAGGGCCGCGTCGAAGTCGGCGCGTTCGCGGTCCATCTTGGTGACCACGGCAAGAGCGGGCAGGCCCGCGTCCTTCACGCTCTTCCACATGCGGCGCATCTGCGGACGCACGCCGTCCACGGCGTCGATGACGATGACGGCGCTGTCTGCGGCGGAAAGAAGCCAGTCCATGTCTCCGGAGAAATTGGAGTCGCCGGGGATGTCTATGAGATTATGACGGAAGCCCTTCCAGTCAAAGGTGGCGAAGCCGGGCTGAATGGAGCCGCGACGCTTGATCTCTTCGGGTTCGTAGTCCAGAGCCGTGGTGCCTTCTTCGATGGCGCCAAGACGATTGATGATTCCAGCCTGAAAAAGCAGCATTTCTGCCAGCGAGGTCTTACCGCAGCCACCGGTGCCGACAAGAGCGTAGGTGCGTTGGTTCTCCAAAGCTATGGACATACGAATCTCCACTAGGTTTGAATGTCTCTTGAACGCAAAAAGGGCGCGCGGCCCCCTGCATCTGTTCAGTGAATCCTTATATAAGGTCATAAAAAGTGCCGCCATGCCCTGTCAAGCGCATACCGGGATTTTTCTGGTGAAAAAAGGAGTTTTCCTCCCGATGCATAAAAGAGTGACTTCCCGCGTGACTTTCAGTAAGGTTGTGCGCGGCATCAAATGCCTTTCCTCAACGGCGAAGTCTCGCCCATTCACTGTCCACGGAGTCGTCATGGATACTTCAATGCCCGCTTTCGTCATCATCGGCGGCGGACTCGCAGGTTGCGAATGCGCTCTTGCCCTGGCCCGCGCCGGTCTTGCCTGCACGCTGTACGAGCAGAAGCCGGAAGCCTTTTCCCCCGCCCACGTCAGCCCGCTTCTCGGCGAACTGGTATGCTCGAACTCCTTCCGGTCCAACGATGCCCAGGGTTCGGGCGTGGGTCTGCTCAAGCAGGAGATGCGGAAACTCGGCAGCGCGACCATGGCCGTCGCCGAAACCTGTTCCGTGCCTGCGGGCAAGGCGCTTGCCGTGGACCGCACGCTCTTTTCCGAAAAGCTGACGCGCCTCGTGGAGGAAGAGCCGCTCATCACGCTCGTGCATCGTCAGATCCCCTCCCTCGATGCGCCGGAACTTGAAGGAAAGACCGTCATCGTGGCCGCCGGACCGCTCATTTCGGAGAATCTCGCCGCCTCGCTTGCGGAGGTCATCGCCGCGGACGGCGACAACACCCGCCTGTATTTCTACGACGCCATAGCGCCCATCGTTCGTGCCGACTCCGTGGACATGAGCATAGCCTTCCGCGGCTCCCGCTACGGCAACGACGCCCCGCCGCCCTACTCCGACGACGCCCCCTTCCTGGAAAAGCCCATGGAAACCATGGTGGATCCCGACGCGGCGGACAACGGGGACTACCTGAACTGCCCCATGACGAAAGCCGAGTACACGGCCTTCTACGAGGCCCTGCGCGAGGCCGAGCGCGTGCCTGCCCACGACTTTGAAAAGGAAGTCCATTTCGAGGGCTGCATGCCCATCGAGGCCCTTGCCGACCGCGGAGACCGCACCCTTACCTTCGGCCCGCTCAAGCCCGTGGGCTTCACCGATCCGCGCACCGGCCGCCGTCCCTACGCCCTGCTCCAGCTCAGGGCCGAAAACGCCGAACGGACCTCCTTCAATCTCGTGGGCTGCCAGACAAAGATGACCTACGGCGCCCAGGACCGGGTCTTCCGACTCGTGCCGGGACTGGCCCATGCGGAATTTCTGCGTTTCGGCAGCGTGCACCGCAACACCTATGTGAACGCGCCGGAATGCCTGAACGAGGACCTGTCGCTGAAGGAACGTCCGAACGTTCACCTGGCCGGACAGATCACCGGCGTGGAAGGATACGTGGAATCCGCGGCCTGCGGGCTGTGGCTGGGCCTGCTTCTCGCCGCCCGCGCCCACGGAAGGGAACTGCCCCTCCCGCCTCGCACCACGGCTCTGGGAGCGCTCATGACGCACCTGCGCACACCGGCAAAGCAGTTCACGCCTTCGAACATCCACTTCGGACTCATGCCGGAACTCACGGCCCCGACGAAAAAGAAAGCCCGCAAGGCGCAAATGGCCGACCGCGGCCGTGCGGACTTCGACGCCTGGCTCGCTCAGGCCGGACTCTGAGGCGTCGCGGCCTCCGGGGAGCGAATAGCTCCTGGCGCGCAGGCATGAACGACAGTAGACATTCCTGAGGCAACGACACTAAGGACTCGGCAGATACCCGGCCTTCCAACGGAACAAGGGCCATCCGCAGGACACCTTCTGAAACCATCTTCATGGGCAACCTAGAACAGGAAACGTAAAACATGCCTGTATCTCAACGCAACGAAGTCATGCTCCATGCAGAGCCGGTCATGTGCGACGCCTGCATGGAGTAATTGTTGTCGCATCAACATGCCGGCTTTGCTTCCTGACATTCATCTCAAGGAGGAAGCCCGCATGAAGTATGTCAATGCCAGAGAAATTCTTCCCGAGAACCTGGTCAAAGAGCTGCAAAGCTACATCCAGGGAGGATATGTGTATATCCCCGTTGACCGGGCGCGGCAAAAGCGCTGGGGGGAAGTTTCCGGCTACCGCCAGCAGCTGCGGCAGCGGAATCTTCAAATCTTGGAAGCCTACCGAAGCGGCGTCCCGGTAAGGCGTCTGGCTGAAGCCTATTTTCTGTCCGTACATGCCATTCGAAAAATCCTTTATCAAAAATGAACGACAGGGGATGCAGTCATGCATCCCCTGCTTTTTTGTGTACGAATTGATGCAGCAACATTCCGTGGAATGGATCATGAAGCGACTCCATGGCATATAGACATTCATCCCTCTGCCAAAGGAGCCCGCATGAATCCGGACAAGATCTATCCCCGCACCGGCGATCAAAAAACGGTTTATCTAAAAAACGTCATCACAAATCCGGGCATCATCGTCGGCGACTTCACCATGTACAACGACTTCGTCAACGATCCCCGTCAGTTCGAAAAAAACAACGTGCTGTATCACTATCCGGTCAATCATGACAGACTAACGATCGGAAAGTTCTGCTCCATCGCCTGCGGGGCAAAATTTCTTTTCACAAGCGCCCGTCATGCCCGAATGTCTCTGTCCACCTACCCTTTTCCCATCTTTTTCGAGGAATGGGGGCTGAACGTTCACGACGTGACCACGGCATGGGACAACAGAGGCGACATCACCATCGGTAACGACGTATGGATCGGCTATGAGGCTGTCATCATGTCGGGCATCACCATCGGCGATGGTGCGATAATCGGGGCCCGTGCTGTCGTGACCAGAGACGTTCCCCCCTATGCCATCATGGGCGGTGTGCCAGCGAAAGTTCTACGAAAGAGATTTTCCGACGACGTCATTTCAACACTGCTGAAGACTGCCTGGTGGAACTGGCCTGAAGAAAAAATCAAAAAACACATTTACGACATTCAGACTGGACAGGTGGACCGTCTGTCATAACGCATGCAGAAACACGCCGAGCCCGCTTCCCTGTGCTCCCTTTGCAGCATGTTGTTCTCATCCGCCGCGCCTCCGTTCAGGTTCCGGCGGAAAAAGCGGTCGGAAAATCCGGGGGTTGCGACCCTTTCTCAGAGGCAGGAGCTTTTCAGTCCCCTTCTTTCGTGCTAACCTTTCCCCATGGAAATACGGCACTACCATCTCACGGCCCGGGACTGGCGCTGGCTCAAGAAGGCGCCGCCGGAAGGGGACGACATCCTCGTCTGGCACGACATCCGCATGGAAGAATCACAGGATGAACTGCAGCATCTCGGTTCCTACCTGCACAGCCTGCATGTGGATGCGGAAGTCGTGACGGCCTGCACCCTGCCCGTGAACTTTCCCGACGTGGACGTTTCCGGCGGATGCGTGTTTCTGCGCTTTCCTCTCCGCACGCAGTGGAACAGCCAGAAGGCCGCGTACGTCATGATGCTCTGCACGAAGGGCATGCTCGTCAGCATCGGCACGCCGGACATTCCGCTCTTCGACCGCGCCCTCATGCGGCTGGAAAACGGCAGCGAGCTGTCCGAGCCTTCCAGCCAGGCGCTTCTGCTCTTCATCATGGACGTGTGCACGGACATCAGCACACGGCAGTACATGGCGGCCCGCTCCGCCGTGGAAGCTCTGGCCGACAGAATCTACGACGAGCCGGACAATATCGGACAGGACGAACTCATTGCCATACGCCGCTGCATAGGCCGTCTGTACTCCCAGTTCGAGGATCAGCTCTACTGCATGAGCGTGCTGCAGAGCCTCCAGACGCAGAGCGTTCCCTTCAGTCACCTGAAGGCGGAACTCAGGGACATCATGGACAGTCAGAACCACGTGGTCCGCAGTCAGGATCAGCTGGAGATACGCCTGCGCGACCTGCACAACGACTGCCTGCTCCATGCACAGCGCAAGACCGACTACCGCCTGCGCGTGCTCACCGTGCTCACCTCGCTGTGCATGCCGCTCAGCGTGATCGCGGGCATCTACGGCATGAACTTCCATTTCATGCCGGAGCTCGAATGGAAATACGGCTACTTCACGGTGCTCGGCATCATGGGGATCATCACCGTTTCCCTGCTTGTTTTCTTCTTCAGGCGCGGCTGGTTCAAATAAATTCTTCCGCCTGCCGGGAACGCCGGAAAATCATTGCCGCACCGGACATCTTCTTCTATTCCGACAGGTTGAAAACACCGTGCGCTCGGCTCCGTCCGACTTGACACGTCACGTTTTCCGGGGCACCTTGAAACTTCCTTCACAGAAAACCATGCTTTCCGCCTGCCGCACGTTCTCTTTCCGTCGGAAGCTTTTCTTCTTTTTTCACGAGGATACGTCCCGAAACGCGGCATGAATCACGGAAAGAGATCGCCTGCCCGGAGGACAAATACTTCGGTCCCCTGCTCCGCACCCTGACGAACGACATCTGCGGAGAGACGGGACAGGGCTTCCCGCGAAGCCGGGGCAGCGCCCGCATGTCAACGTAAACCGCTCTCATGATGCGACAGGAGAGTTTCCCATGTTTTTACATCTCCGCGCTCTTTCTTTTCTTGTATGTACCGGCCTCGCGGCCGCGTCTCTGTGCGCCTGTCAGCCCCGCGCAACCACCATGGCATCCGCTCCGCAGATGCAGTCCGCCTCCCTGTCCGTGCGGAACGTGTCCGGCGTTCTGCCCGGCCCCGACACTCCGGACACGGTGTACCGGGCCAACCTCTGCCCCACCATCATGTCTCTGGGGGAAGACGTGGCCGACGCCGCCCGCGAACACATCGGCGTGCGCTACAGAAGCGGCGGAGCCTCGCCCAAGTCCGGCTTCGACTGTTCCGGCTTCGTCTACTGGGTTTTCTCCAAACAGGGCGTCACCGTTCCCCGGGATTCCGTGCGGCAGTCCCGTGCGGGTCAGGAGGTCGCCAAAGCCGATCTGATACCGGGCGACATTCTCATTTTCCGCATAGCCAACACCCCCAACGGCCGCCACTCCGCCATCTATCTCGGGGACGGACGGTTCATCCACAGCCCGTCGGCCGGTTCCCGCGTGCGTATCGAACGACTCAGCGACGATTACTGGCGTCGGCACTACATGACGGCCCGCCGCGTTCTGGAAGAGCCGCCCTGTGATCTCGAAATCTATGCCGATCCCGAACTTGCGCAGACCCAGGCTCTGCTCGATGAAATCGCAGCCGGCCGAAAAGGCGGGAGAAATACCCTCAACTGAGCCGCGTCGGCCCTAGACCGACCGCGGCATGCCCTCTCGGAAACGACGGGAAAGCCCGGCGCAGATTCTTCCGCACGGACGATCGCCTGAGGCGGAACCTCTCCCGGCAGACCTTGCCGAAAAGACTCGAAGATGAAAAAAAGGCCCCTTCCGAAAAAGGGGCCTTTTCCTATTCATGCATCCTCTGCGGGACTACATTTCCGGGGGCAGTTCGTTGAGCTGGGCCTGCGAGAACACAGGTCCGTCGAGACATACGTACTTGCCGCCGAGATTGCAGCGTCCGCAGATGCCGATACCGCACTTCATGCGACGTTCAAGGGTGGTGATGATGTTCTCGTCCTTGAAGCCCATTTCGCGGAACGCCGCCAGCGTGAACTTGATCATGATGGGCGGGCCGCAGAGCACGGCGATGGTGTTGTCGGGGCTGGGCGCCAGTTCCTTGAGCACGTTGGGGATCATGCCCACACGATGAGGCCAGTTCGGAGCCTCGCGGTCGATGGTGAGCGTGGTGTGCAGAACGTCGCTCTCAAGCCAGCCGGGAAGATCGGCCTTGTAGGCCATGTCTTCGGGGGAACGCGCGCCGTAGAGCAGGCTGAGCTTGCCGTAGTCGGAAGCGTGTTCCATCACGTGCAGCATGATGGTGCGGATGGGCGCCATGCCGATGCCGCCGCCCACGAACACGATGTTCTTGCCCTTCCACTGCTCATAGGGGAAATAGTTCCCCAGAGGAGCGCGCACGCCCACCTTGTCGCCGGGCTGGAGCTTGTGAATGGCGGTGGTCACTTCGCCCGCGCGCATGACGGAGAACTGGATGTAGTCCCTGCACGAAGGCGGAGTGTTGATGACGAACGTGGATTCTCCCACGCCGAACACGGAAAGCTGTCCCACCTGACCGGGCTGGTAGGTGAAGCTGTTCCATGCTTCCTCATTGTCAAAGCGCACACGGAACGACTTGATGGTGGGAGATTCCGTGATGACTTCCAGAACCGTGGCGACTTCAGGCAGGTAAGGATTCTTGCTGCAGCCGCAGGTATGTTCGCTCATAATCTCTCCTTACCTCTTCTTGGCCTTGCTTCTGGTGGAAGACTTGGCAGCAGCCTTGGGCGCGGGCTTCTGAGCCCGGGGAGCGGCCGGAGCTTCCGCAGGAGCGGTTTCGGGCGCAGGAGCCCCGGCAGCGGCCGGAGCTTCGGGCGCAGCGACTTCCGCGGGGGCCGGAGCCTCTGCCGGAGCGGCGGGAGCCTGAACGGGAGCCTCGACGGGGGCCTCGTCCTTCACCTCGATGGTCGCTCCTTCCACGGCGGCCTGCACCATGTGACGGATGTCCAGCGACACGGGGCAGCTCACCACGCAGCGGCCGCAGCCCACGCAGGAGAAGAAGCCGTGATAGCGTTCGGGGTAGAAGCTGAACTTGTGGCTGACGCGGTTGCGCATGCGGTCGGCCTTGGTGGGACGGGGATTGTGTCCGCTGGTTTCCAGCGTGAACAGAGGCGTCATGCAGGAATCCCAGCTGCGCAGACGGCGGCCGTCCAGCTGCGAGCCTTCATCGGTGATGGTGAAGCACTGGCAGGTGGG